>CAJBLA010000272.1 GCA_903953815.1 uncultured Bacteroidota bacterium
CCAAAATTGTATTGGATTGCTTTTGGAAGCTTGTATCCTTTGTTTTCTTTTGTACTGTTTGTATTTGTGTTCTGATTTCTTTAATTCCTTTTAATGTTTTCATTATGGAACTAAAATTATCCGCCACTGACAATAAAAATTGTTCCTGTGCTTTTAAATCAGCATTGCTTACTTTATAATTCGGGTCTGCTACAATTTCAAAAGGTAATTCAGTCGAATCCTTATCAATCATCACTTTTGCAAAATAATTGCCTGGCGCTGCCAATACAGGACTCGTTGCACCATTCCAAAGAATCAAACCTTCCTCAGGCTTTTCAATTTCCTTGTGGTACATATTCCAAACGAAATTTTGGAATCCAGCTTCTGAGCTTGGTCCGCCCACATCATTTTGGTTAAAAGTTCTGATGACTTTTTTTTGATCATCCAATATGCTGATCATAACTCTTGTAGAATCAGAAGTATTGGCATTCCAATAATTAATCACGACGCCTTTAGGCGGGTTGGCGCCCACATTATTCGGCGCACTCATAATCATACCACGACCGCGTCTGCCGCCCATTTGTGGTGGTACGCGATATGTTTTTGCAATTGGAAACACTTTGTTTTTAGTTGCGTTTGAAGCATCATGATTCTCAATGAATCTTAAATCATCTAAAATATAAATGCTACGACCTTGTGTTGCAACAATTAAATTATGATCACGGATTAATAAATCTGTTATAGGCGTTTTAGGTAAATTTAATTGGAAGGGTTCCCAATTTTTTCCATCATTCACTGATATATATAAGCCATATTCTGTTCCAGCAAATAATACACCTGCCTTACGTGGACTAGCAACAATAGCTCTTGTGAAATGCATTGGATCAATACCATTGGTTATTTTTTCCCAGGTTTCACCATAATCATGCGTCACATACAAATAAGGTGTAAAGTCATCTAACTTATAACGTGTTCCAGCAAAATAAGCAGTTCCTTTTCTGATTGGATCTATTTCAACACGATTCCACATCATCCATTGTGGAATATCCTTTGGTGTTACATTTTTCCAATTTTTTCCGCCATCCTTACTTACATTAATGATGCCATCATCACTTCCTGTCCATAACAAATCCTTTTCTAAGGGCGATTCAGCAGCAGTAAATATGGTACAATAATATTCCACACTGGTATTGTCCTGTGTAATGGGACCTCCAGAACTTTTTTGACGGCTCTTGTCATTGGTCGTTAAGTCAGGTGATAACATATTCCAACTTGCCCCTTCATTTTCAGTGGCAAATAAATGATTACCTGCGGTGTACAATTTTTTTGGATTGTGCGGAGAAAAGAAAATTGGATGATTCCATTGGAAACGATACTTCATCGCTTCTGCACCTGCGCCCATTGGATTGTCAGGCCATACATTAATCACTCTGTTCTCTCCTGTTTTGTGATCATATCTTGTAATTAAACCACCATAAGATCCACCATAAACAATATCACTATTCGTAGGATCAGCAACGATATAGCCACTTTCACCACCTGCTGTAACATCAAAATCATTTTCACCAATATATGCACCATAAGTGCTTGATAAAATTCTGAATGCAGAATTATCTTGTTGCGCACCTAATACGCGATAAGGGAAATGATTATCTGTACTTAAGCGGTATACTTGTACCGTGGGTTGATTCATCATTGTGCTCCAGTTTTTTGCACCATCTAAACTTACTTGCGCGCCACCATCATCTGCAACAATCATGCGCTTTCCGTTTTTAGGATCAATCCATAAGTCATGATGATCGCCATGCGGTGTTCTTCCTGCTACAAAAGTTCTTCCGCCATCGCTTGACATCATAAAGTTTACATTGGGGCAATACACTTTATTTTCATCGGCTGGATCCACAAATACTTTAGTATAATACCAAGCTCTTTGACGAATATTATTATCACTATTAATTAATGCCCAAGTTTTACCTGCATTCTCCGACATATATAATCCTCCTTTTGCATTTTCAATGATTGCATACAATTTATCAGGATTTGATTTTGCTACTGCAATACCCGTGATACCCCATACCCCTTTAGGAAATCCTTTATTGGATTTAATGGAGTTCCAAGTTTCACCACCATCAGTACTTTTGTATAAGCCAGATCCTTCGCCACCACTTTCTAAACTATAGGGTGTGCGAATTAATTGCCAAGTACCTGCATATAAAGTTTCAGGGTTAGTAGGGTCGATAATTAAATCACTTGCACCAGTTTGTGGATTCACATACAATACTTTTTTCCATGTTTGTCCACCATCAATACTTTTAAATACACCTCTTGTTTCATTGGGTCCAAATAAATGACCCATCACTGCAGCCCAAACAATATCTGGATTTTTAGGATGTACTATGAGGCGAACAATATGTCTTGCTTCTTTTAGTCCAATATTTTTCCATGTTCTTCCTTCATCCGTTGATTTCCACATCCCATCCAATCCTTCACTTACATTACCACGCATTGAGTTTTCCCCTTCGCCAACATATATCACAGA
>CAJBLA010000273.1 GCA_903953815.1 uncultured Bacteroidota bacterium
AATTTCATTTTTTTGATAGTAAACTGTATTGTTTTTTCAGCATCATCCTGTGCAAAAATTATAATTGAAGCAAACCATTCTATCCACTTTGTTATTTCTAATTTTTGTTGTGCATATTGTAATTCTTTATAATAGGCTGATCTATTTTCCTCAATAGATTTTGAAATACTAAACATAATAGGATTATCAAATCCTTGTGAAAGCGCTTTTTCTGCGATGGCTCTTCCAATTCTTCCGTTTCCATCTTCAAAAGGGTGTATGGATTCAAAATAAAGATGTGCCACCGCTGCTTTAATTATTGGGGAACTAATTTCATTTTTATTATACCATTCTATAAAACGCTTCATTTCTTTTGATAAGGTTTTAGAAGGAGGAGCTTCATAATGAACCTTAGGGTTAGACGCAGATCCAGAAATTACTTGCATAGGCTCATTTCCTTTTCTCCATTGTCCTGCATTTATTCTTTTGTTATTCCCCATAAGCAGTTTGTGCCATTGAAGAATCTTGCTTTCAGTTAGTGGTTGTTTGTAAGTATTTCTTACATCAATTAATAATTGACTTAATCCAATTACATTTTTATCTTTCGGTTCTTGTGAGACATGTAATCCAAGATTTTTTTTAATAGATGACATTACATCTATTCTATTTATTATCTCTCCTTCAATTTCAGATGTTTTGATTGCTTCAGATACCATTATCTGTATAATCGTTTCAGTACTGATGGCTTCTGGTAATGCAGAGATGATACCTTTCAGTTCTCCTGCTTTTAACATGAACTTCATCAATTCATTATCTATTGATGTGCTATCAAATTTAAATTCAGGCCAATTTTTGTGTTGCCAGTTATACATAATGAGCCGATTTGGTTACTTTATCGGCTCAAATATACAAATAATTTGAGCCGAATAGTATTAATTTGCGGCTCATAGTTGGTTAAATATCTATTTTAACCTCTGTGTGAGGAAAACACCCCCTGAAATAGGTTTAAATCGGTTGATTTCGGTTTTGTAAAAACATAACTACTTACAAATCAACACCTTCATTTTCTTGAAAAATCTTCATAACCCTGAGGTCACGAGTTCAAATCTCGTTCTCGCTACACTTCAAGTGTTGAAAACAAAGGACTTACGTAAAATCGTGGGTCCTTTTCTGTTTCATGAAAAAGCGATAAAAGACATACAAAATTTACAAAATCTAACGTGTAATAGATATTGATTGTAAATTATTATATACAAAATGTATAAAATAATTGTCTAAATGTATATTATACTATACATTTGGTAAAACTATACAAATATGAAATCTCTACTACTACCACAGGTTTATAAAAAAATTGGATGGTTTATGTTGTTTCCAGCTTTCATTGCTGGTCTCTATTTATTAATTTGGGGTACTGCCAATACATATAATCCTCGAATCAAAACCTATGGATATTTTGGGTCTGTTTTTGCTTCGGGGAAACCAGTTATAAGATTTGACTATATTGAACTTATACCTAATTTATTTTCAATACTCTTTCTTGTAGGTGGTATATTAGTAATGTTCTCAAAAGAGAAAAAGGAAGATGAATATATCAATCAAATTAGGTTAAACGCATTGCAATACGCTGTTTTTGTAAATTACATTCTATTATTTCTATGTATGATTTCTATACATAGCTTTGAATTCCTAAATGTATTGTTTTACAACTTATTTACAATTATCATTATTTACATTTTAAGATTTCATTTTTTAATCTATAAAAATTCAACAAATAACAATGAACAATAAGATTAAAATTGAACGAGCTATAAATGGCCTTACCCAAGAACAGCTAGCCGATTTGGTTTCAGTTACAAGACAAACTATAAATGCTATTGAATTGAAAAAATTTGTCCCTTCAACAGTCTTAGCTTTGAAAATTTGTAAGGTATTTAATAAGACAATAGAGGAAGTGTTTTGTTTGGAAGAGAATGACTAGTTTTTTGAAATCAGATATTTAAAAAAGTTTTGTTATATTCATGAAATGAAAAAGGCGGTATTATTTTTGAGTATTTTGGTATCCCTTTTTTGGTTGGCTAGTCGTTTTATAAATTTGTATCAATTTGCTTTGGTTGGAGCTATTTTTGAAATTCTATGGCTTCCAATGATACTAATGGTATTTTGTCTTCCACTGATTTCATTCTATTATTTATTCAAAGAAAAGTTTAGTGTCAATTCTACTTATTTATATGCAATCCTAATAATGATATTTACATTTTTAATCATTTTATTTTTCAACTAAAGTGTTTCGTTAGTTATAAAAATGTATTTAGACTTCAATAATTGCACCCGTTATCATTAATTCACATCTGCGTGAGGAAAACACCCCCTGAATTCGACTGAAATCGGTTGATTTCGGTTTTGTCAAAACATAACTAACTACAAATCAACGCCTTCATTTTCTCAAAAAATCTACATAACCCTGAGGTCCCGGGTTCAAATCCCAGTTTCGCTAAAGTGTTATTCTTGAGAATAATATAGAAGCTAAAAAAGCAGGCACTAATAGCCTGCTTTTTTGATGTTAGGATCTTGCAAATTTCAATAGTAAATCAAACTCTCCTTTATCTGCTTTTCTAATTGCTTTAAGGTATTGCGTTCTTATATCCATGTCCTCGGAAAGACTTGCGCCTCCCCAAGAAAAAACTGGTAGCTGATAGATTTTTTCAATGATAATATCTGCTATCATACGACTATGACGTCCGTTTCCATTTGGGAAGCAATGTATGCTAACCAATCTGTGTTTGAATAGAATTGCAAATTGATCTGGTTCATATATATTATTTTCAAGCCAATAGGAAGCATCATCTATTAATGATCTTAATGCCACGGGTATATCTAATTTGTCAACCCCAATATTCTTATTTGTTTTTCGGTATTCGCCAGACCAACTCCAAACCCTTCCATACATTCTTTTATGTAGTTGCTGTATGAAAGATTCAGATAAGATTTGATCCGTTTTGAATTTTCTTGTTAAACTCCATTGTATTGCATCTTCAATATTCTGTTGTTCAAATTCATCCAATTCGCCTCTTGTAGCAATAGATTTAATCAGCAGACCTTCCTTTTCGTCTTCATCAAGAGGCGTTTGGCCATCATTGTATATTAAATTTAGTCCCATAAAATTTTAGGCGTTTTGTTAATAATTTCTGTAGCTCTTTCCTTGATTGCATTTTCAATACGTTCTTTTGAATTTACCTGGTCTTCCAATTTCATTGTAGTTGAAGTTCTTTGTACAATTTTTTTAGCAATTTCTAAAGCGCGCGTTTCTATCATTTGTTCCAAACTACCTGCGTTAGGTACAAACCCATAAACAAATTTAGTATCCATGGCCTTTGCAATTTCTTGCATCGCTTTAATTGTGATAGCGCCTTCCATTTCACGTTTCTCTATATCCATTACCCCCTGCTTGGTAATGGAAAGTTTTTTGCCTAATTGTTCCATAGACATACCAATGCCATTGCGTATTGCTTTTATCCATCCAATAGGTGGCACAATAACATGCTGCATGCCAGCTAATTGCAGTATTTTTTCATTCAGTTGTTGGAACTGAAGTTTATTATTTCTCATAAAGTAAATTTTAAACTTGACTATTAATACACAAAAGTAAAGCTATTACTTTACATAAACAAATAATTTGTAAAGCTATTACTTGACCTTATTCTGCTTTAGAATTATAGGCATGAGTTTGTTCAGTTTAGAGAATTCCCTCAAATCCCCCCACATTTGGGTAAGGCGACCTTCGAGGATGACAGCGAACGAAGTGAAGCTGGCAATCCCGTTAAATCGTGGGTCCATTGATTTTATTGTGTGAGGTTTGCGTCTTATTATAAATTAAAATATCCGTTTTCTTCTAAACCAAATATAAATTACTACAACAATTAATAACATAAACATTAGTGAGTATAAATAACCGTATTTCCATTTTAACTCTGGCATAAAGTCGAAGTTCATCCCATATACGCCGGCAATAAAAGTTAAGGGTAAAAAAAATGCAGAAAAAATAGTCAATAATCTTACCACTTCATTATTCTTTTGATCACTTATGGATAGATAAGTAGTCATTAATTGATTAGCATTTTCTACTGATTCCTCATTTATTGTAAGTTGGTTTAAAAGTTGATCTTTAATATCTTGGTATAGGTAAGAGTGTTGATACTTTTCAGAAACTTGTTCAATAACGTTTTGAGTAATATGAATCACTTTTTTTAATATTCTTGATTGGGATTTTATAAAGTAAAGTTCTTCTAGTAATACTTTTCTATGATCTTTTAAAAAAATAGTTTTTTCAATCTCGGTAATTTTTGCAGAAAGATCTTGAGTCGGTTTACTAAATGTTTCCGTCATTGAACCAACAATCCTCAAAAAAAGTTCCTGAATTTTAATATGTTTTTCCTCGTGAATATTCAAAAAATTAAAATTTGCACGATGTATTGTAAAAAGGGTGTCTTCTAAAATAAAGAATGCAATCTTATTAGACATTTCGCCAATTTCGTCGATGTTTAAAGATACATTTGAAGTATATGCTCTAAATATAAAAAAGTCAAGTTTATATGTTTTTTCATATTTTGGCAAGTGACCTTTTTCTAAACTATCTTTTATTAAGTAATAGTTTAAATGATATTGGCTTGTGATTTTCTCCAAGTCGTTTTTATTTGGGTTTTCAATATCTATCCATTTAAAAGACTCGAAGATTTTTTCTGTAACTATCATCTTATTATTATTAATTCAAAAATAGATGAATTCTTTCCTTTACTTTCATTCACCTTCTC
>CAJBLA010000274.1 GCA_903953815.1 uncultured Bacteroidota bacterium
AAATAGTATGTGCTAATGTATTTTGCTTACCCTGTAAAAACTGTATAACGTGCTCAATGGTTTGAATATAAGTGTCGCGTAATGCAATCATACGCAAGCTATTTCCTGAAAGTGTTAGGTCACTGGATTCGGTTTTTGCTTGGATGGTTGAGAAAAGTTTTTCAAGCCCTTTTTTGCTAAACAATTCCATGGTGACTTCAATACCTAAATCAGCTTGAACGGTAGCAATGTTTTTTGTATTAAAAAACCCTTTCAAATACGCAGTAGCCGGATACGGTGTATTTAATTGTGTAAAAGGAGGTGTTATTAATAATACAGGTGCTTCCAAGACATTGATTTATACGTAAAATTAAGGATTCGGGGCGGCAGTAATGCGATTTATCTATATAAAGTTTTAACTAAATAAACGAAACAGCGGATGGAATATCTGATGTATTTCAAAAAATTATCTACCACTTACAATATCAATTTTGGAATATCCTCATTAAACAACTTGATCCAACTGGTAGAAAAAATATAACTTTTTGTAAAACATTATTTAACTTCCTTTAATAATCAATATCGTTATAATGAAAATTAAAAGCAACCTTTTGTTATACAGCTGCCTATCTGTATTTTTTCAACTTTTGTTGATCACGGCAAATTCACAAACCCCCATACTACGCTGGGAAAAAATGGCCAATGGCGTTTGGAAAGCAAAAGTAGGCAAGCCTGAAACCAACAACTTATTAAGTATCTCCGAATCGAAGCCTAAAACATCTGCTATCAATGAAATGAGTCCTGTAGCATTTCCACTTAGCCCCAATGAAATAAAATTTGAAATTTTTGATTGTAAAACTTATTTAAGATTTCCACTAGAAAAAGCGGAGAAAATATTTGGCTTAGGATTGAATTTTAAAACCGTGGAACAAAGAGGCCGAATACTTCGACTACACGAGGACCATTATGACGGCGTGGACAACGGCAGATCACATGCACCGATCCCCTTTTATGTTTCCTCCAAAGGTTATGGGGTGTTTATAAATTCAGCAAGGTATATTGATATTTGGGTTGGCACTGGGGTTCGAGTGGATAGTAAAAATCCCCCTGTGGTGCGGGATCGGAACACCGATCGCAAATGGTCGGCTGCCCCCTATTCAGACAATGTAGAAGTGCTTATCCCGGCGGAGGGCGTTGAACTTTATGTATTTGGTGGCCCAAGTACACTTGATGCTGTAAGTAGGTTTAATTTATACCAAGGTGGTGGATGTTTACCCCCCAAATGGGGATTGGGATTTTGGCATCGTACCCCTACTTTATTTAATGACCAACAACTACTAGCCGAAGTGGAAGGATTTACCAAACACCAATTCCCTTTGACGGTAATTGGTTTGGAACCAGGTTGGCAAAGTAAGGCCTACCCATGTACTTACGAATGGGATAGTACCCGATTCCCTGATCCCAAAGGGCTGATTAGTAATTTAAAAACCAAAGGTATTTACACCAATCTTTGGATCAACCCCTACATATCACCTGATGCAAAAATTTTGCCTGCTTTGAAACCTTACACCGCATCGCACACTGTTTGGACTGGCTTTATTCCAGATTATTCCATGAAGCAAACTAATACCATTATTGGAAATCACTTTCAAAAAAATTTACTAAATATTGGGGTGAGTGGATTTAAGATGGATGAAAATGATGGATTCGATTTTTGGTTATGGCCAGATGTCACTAAGTTTCCTTCCAAAATTCCAGCCGAAGTGATGCGACAAACTTATGGCGTGATGATGCAGAAATTAAACACTAATTTATTTCGCGCAAACAATACGCGCACTTATGGTTTAGTTCGTGCTAGCAATGCAGGTGCAACAGCATTCCCATTCGTCATATATAATGATTACTATAGTCATCGCGATTTTATAACCGCACTTATTAATAGTTCATTTATAGGCACTTTATGGACCCCTGAAGTGCGAAGTTCAGGTTCGGCTGAGGATTGGCTAAGACGTATGCAAACGGTTTGTTTTTCCCCTATGGCAATGTTAAATGCTTGGGCAGATGGTACCAAGCCATGGACCTTTCCCGAAGTGGAAAAACAAGTAGCGGATGTCGCCAATTTAAGAATGCAATTAATCCCATACTTATATACTTGTTTTGCGGAATATGCATTTTATGGTCGCCCCCCATTTAGGGCAATGAACTTAGTAGATGGATTTGCTGCAATGAGTAAAGAAGATAGCGCAAAATTGGACGCTGAGAAAAATCCTTATAAAATGGCTGCAAAAAAAGAAATTAAGGACCAATATATGGTGGGTGATCAGTTATTAATTGCACCCTTATTTACTGGAGAAACCAGCAGAAAAGTAATTTTACCTGCGGGCAAGTGGTACGATTTTTATACAGGTAAATTGGTGGGTGAAGGTGAAGTAATCACCGTTACCCCTGGATTAGATAATATCCCTGTATTTGTTCGAGATGGTGGTGTAATTCCAATGACCGAAAGCACCACTGTTGCTGATGGTAAATATGACTTAGTGATTAAACATTATGGAGAGAAAGAAGCAAGCTACCGCTTATATGATGATGATGGTAAAACTTATGATTATGAACGCGGCGCATATTCCTGGAGAATAGTAACTATTAAAAGAGATAGTAAAGGCCAATTGGTTGGCGCTATTTCAGCAGAAGAAAAAGGGAAGCCCAACAATATCGGCAAAGTAAGTTGGGAGTTTATAACAAAATAAAAGTTGCTGGACTCAACGTCCGATTTTGTGTCTGTGTCGTCCTAAATAAAAAAGCCTTTCCGATTTCGGAAAGGCTTTTTTAATATCGAACAGGTTTCAAGAACCTATATTATTTCTTCTTTAAAACTAAATTGAAAGTACCGAATGAACCTTGATCCACTGTATAAGCAATGGCAAGTGTAATTGTTTTACTACATGGTGCAACAACGCTTGTAGCACTTGCTGAAACTGCCATATTCGGGTTAGTATAAGCTAACTGCCAAGTAAACGCATTTCCTACTTTTTGTTTTGCAATAGTCGCTTGGTTATTCAATGTATTAATAGTCACAATAATGGGTAATGGACTAGTTACATAAGGGTTAATAAAGGAGAATGAGTTATTGCTAACCTTTGTGAACTTAACAATTTCACCTGGAGTAAAATCACCAAATGCATCAGAAACAACCACAAAGTCACCTTCATAAATTGCTGGATCGTAAGCACAAATTGCTGCGAAACGCGCAAAATCACTATATAAAGGGTATGCTATAATACCAGGACCATTACCTAATCCTGTAACCGGGAATGCTTCAAATTTATTTACACCAACATATAAGTCAGGTGCAAAGTCATAGGTATCGCCCAATGCAACAGCAACACCAAATAAGGCTGCAATATCAGCAGTTGTAACTGTTAATGAATATGGAAGTGTTGTCACATCTTTTTTCATCACTTTTACATTGGCATTAGAACCATTTTTTCTTACTACGATGTCCACTTTGTCTGGTGGCTTTGCACCAGGAAAGTAAATATCTACTTTAAATTTACCGGAGAACCCCGCAAGGTTCAACATATCAATTGCCTGTGACCCAGTAGATTCAATTTTTGTTGATACCACTGGTACATCTTTGATTACAACACTTGACCTAACTCCTCCGTCATCCTTCTTACAACCAGCGAAGGCGATCATAAGACCTAAGGTTAAG
>CAJBLA010000275.1 GCA_903953815.1 uncultured Bacteroidota bacterium
ATGAAGCTCTGATTTTTCGATTTGTTCAATCGGCAAATCCTTATGAACCGAACAGCTTGTTGGGTCGATATGCTTGGCAACTAAATCATGGATTGATTTTTGGGGCGTTATACTAAATGCAAAAACCACCAGCATCGCTAGTGCTATAAACTTCCGTATGGTTTTTTGGTATAACATTAATATAAAATCAATCTATTTGAATGTAAAGTTACAATAAAATCAGTTGCATATTTAATATATAGGATCTCCAATGGGGTGTTCTGCTTTAAAGGGCTGCCCAATTAATTTGGTAATGGTGGCGGCTAACTGCTTTTGGAATAATTGTTGGTCCTTGGTTTGTTCACCCAATGGTCCTATTTTTTTGACGTCTGGCCCTAATAAAGCAAACCAAATACTTGACGCACCTGGTACTTTTGCGCCATGGCTGGTCCATTTATCAACAAAGCCTCGTCCATGATCGGTCGTAATTAATATATAAGTATTGTCCTTATAGCCAGGGGTTGCTTGCGCCCAATTCCAAATTTCTTTAATCCACGTATCCACTTTATGCGCAGCATCTAAATAATGATTGTATGCACCATCATGCGCCCATTCATCTGTTTCACCAAAACTAATAAACATCGCTTTTGGTTTTTTTGTATTTAAATAATGCATTGCTTGATAATAAGTAAATACATCCAAACATTCTGTTTCGCGCCATGGTTGATAAGAATCACGCAGCATATTTGAAATTAAAATAGATTTTTCATCTTTTAATATTGATGAAATGGGTTCACTACTATTAATCACCGGAAACCCAGATACTTTCTCATTTAAGATGCGATCAAATGCATTCCATGCAGCAAAGGCAGCAATTTTATTTTTATAAGCATCTTGTTTATTTAAATAAGCAAACAAATTACTATTTGGATTCGGCGGATAGTCATTGCTTTGAATGGCTGTATCAAAATAACCCGTCAATATTTCATTATAGCCAGGATAGGAAAACCATTGGTCATTGGCTACATCTACTTTATTATTTTTGTTTCGGTTGCCATAAATCTGTCCTTGGGTTGCAATGGTATTCCAAAAAAAGGGCATTAATTTTTCACGACGTACTTCTGAAGTTGCACCACCATAATTATTAAACAAATAATTACTATCCCCACGATGGAATTTTTTTTGATTTACAATGTCATCTTGCATCCCATTAAAAAGTTCCTGCCATCTTAAACCGTCAGTGGTGATGATAAAAAAATTAGGTGCTTCATCCTTTTTAGAGGATAAACTGAATTGTGCATTTAATTGCAATACCGCAAAACATACCATCATCATTACTAAAGGGAAACGTTTCATATTGTTTATTTTATCTATGTATATGTTGAAATTAATCAGCTTAAAATTAAGAAAGTTTCATGGGTTCGGAAGTGATGTTATTATAAAGAAATTTGGTAGTCCTAGATTTAAAGTTTACTTTTAATGTTCAAACATTGAAATTAAACAAAATATGAAATTAATAGAAGCTTTAGAATGGCGTTATGCTGTTAAAAAAATGAACGGGAATAAGATTCCTGCGGACAAATTAAACACCATTATCGAGGCAACTCGTTTGGCGCCAAGTGCTTTTGGTTTAACACCTTACACCATTATTGTGGTGGAAGATGAAGAAACTAGAAAGAAATTACAACCTGCTTTTTATAATCAATCTCAGGTTGTTGATGGTTCTGCAGTAATTGTTTTTGCTGCTTGGAATAATGTTACTGAAAAAGAAGTGGCGGAATACATGCAAGACATTGCTGAACAAAGAGGTGTTCCAGTTGAATCATTAAATGATTTTGCAGGTTATATCAACGGTTCATTAAAAAACTTAACGCCAGAACAAGCAAGAGTATGGGCAGATAAGCAAACATATCTTGCATTAGGTTTTGGTTTAGTTGCAGCAGCTGCTGAACAAGTAGACGCTACACCAATGGAAGGATTTGCACCTGATGCAGTTGATGCAGTTTTAGGATTAAAAGAATTAGGATTGCATAGCGCAGTTGCTTTAACATTAGGTTACCGCGACGCAGCTAATGATTATTTAGTGAATGCTAAAAAAGTGCGTAGAACACATGACAAATTAGTCATCAAAAAATAATTAGTGCTAAACTTATTATATAGCCTTCTCGATTTATCGAGGAGGCTTTTTTATTTAGAGGTTATTAATTTGATTTTCTTTGTTGACTTTAATCTTATTCGAGCTAAATCTAATTCATAAAACATTTGCGATTTTGCCCAAAGAATGGGATCCATAGCTAGTGCAGTACCAATTATAATGGCTAACTCAGCATTGATTCCTCTCTTCCCTTTAATAATTTCATTGAGTTGCGAAGGTAAAATTTTAGTTAGATCAGAAAATTTCTTTTGAGAAATTCCTCTTGATTTTAATTCTTCATACAACTCTTCCCCAGGGTGGATTGCTTTACTTGGAATTGCATTTTCAATATTTATTCCCTTAGCTAAATAATTGTTCTTATTCATTTATAAACTTTTTATTGATAATGATTGCTGATCTCGATAATCTCTAATGTGGTGGCTATTTTATTTTCGTCCATCAAATTTACTTCCCTAAAAATGAGTCGGTACTTTCCATTTAATCGTATTGAACTATATCCTTTTAAATTCCCTTTTAGATGTTCATATTTTAATCCACGAAATTGTTTCAACTGATGTAGCTCATCTACTTTTCTTAGTTTTAACAATACCAGATGATATTGCTTGATTATTTTAGGATTAGATCGAAATATTTTATTATTTGTTTTTCTTCCTTCATATAAATCAAAGAGTAGTTGATTTTTGAAAATTATTTGCACGCATACTAATTGTAAATGTAAATTAATTAATTCACATATTTGTGAATTAATTACAATTCAGAAATGAGCTGAATTAATGGATAGTTAGGGTTTAATCCTCATTTAAAGGAGCGTATTTATACGCTAAAAACAAGGGTTTTAAGGGTGTATAATTGTCTATAAACCTTAATTTATGCGTATGATTTATTTTTATGCGTATCTTTGTAAATTATTACAATTTGATACTATGAAAGCTCGATTAAATATAACCATTGATGCCCCCTTATTAGCTGAAGTGAAAAAAGTGGCTTTTAAACAAAAAACCAGTGTTTCTGAAATAGTAGAAAACTACTTAAGCACTTTTGTGAAAATGAAAAAAAGAAAAACGCTCACGGAAATTATTGATGAATTACC
>CAJBLA010000276.1 GCA_903953815.1 uncultured Bacteroidota bacterium
CCGTTTTGATGACAATGCAGTTGTATTATTAAACACTTCAGACGAGCCAAGAGGTACCCGTATTTTTGGGCCAGTGGCACGTGAATTGCGTGATAAAGGATACATGAAAATTGTTTCATTAGCACCTGAGGTGTTATAAATTATAAATAAGTTATGAGTAACAGATTCAAACCCAAATTCAACATCAAGAAAGGCGACACTGTAGTAGTGATTGCTGGTGATGACAAGGACTTGAAAAAGCCTCGCACCGTGTTGGAAGTAATTGTAGATAAAGGTCGTGTTGTAGTTGAAGGTGTAGCCATCGCAACTAAGCACACTAAACCATCTGCTTCTAATACAAAAGGTGGTATCGTAAAAGTGGAAGCTGCTATCAACATTAGTAATGTAATGTTATGGGATGCTAAAACTGGCGCTGCTACAAAAGTGAAGCGTTCAAGAGAAGAAGGAAAATTAGTAAGAATTTCAAAAAAATCAGGGGAGGTAATTAAATAATGAGCACAGTAAAATATACTCCAAGATTAGCAGACAAGTACACTAAAGAAGTGATCCCTGCTTTATCTAAAAAGTTTGGTTACAAGTCTGTAATGCAAACTCCTAAGTTGGAAAAAATTTGCATCAACCGTGGTGTAAATGGCGCAGTAAATGATAAGAAATTAGTTGACATCGCTTTAGATGAGTTAACAACGATTACTGGTCAAAAAGCAGTTCCAACCATGTCTAAAAAAGACATTTCAAACTTTAAATTACGTAAGGGTATGCCGATTGGCGCTCGTGTAACTTTAAGAGGTGTGAAAATGTATGAATTTTTAGATCGTTTGGTATCTGTTGCGTTACCACGTGTGCGTGACTTTAAAGGAATTAGTGATAAGGCTTTTGATGGCCGCGGTAACTACACATTGGGTGTTACTGAACAAATCATTTTCCCAGAAATTGATATTGATAAAGTAAATAAAATTACTGGATTGGATATCACTTTCGTTACATCTGCACAATCAAATGAAGAAGCATACGAATTATTGAAAGAATTAGGTATGCCATTTAAAAGCAACAAAAAAGAAAATAACTAATTAATAAAATAGAATTATGGCAAGAGTATCCGTCAAAGCAAGACAAAAAAAGCGTGAGGTAACTGTCAAAAAATTTGCAGAAAAACGCGCCGCTTTAAAAGCTGCTGGTGATTATGCAGGATTAGACAAATTACCTAAAAATGCATCACCTGTCCGCCTAAAAAATCGTTGTCAATTAACAGGTCGTCCTAAAGGATATATCCGTTACTTCGGAATCTCAAGGATTATGTTCCGCGACATGGCTTTGAATGGTTTGATACCAGGTGTTAAAAAAGCAAGCTGGTAATACTTTTAAAAAAGTAAGATTGATTTAAGTTCATTCATTTGAATACTGAAACAAAACAAAATTTAGAACTGATTAAAATACGAATATGGTAACAGATCCAATAGCAGACTACTTAACAAGAATACGTAATGCCCAAATGGCACAACACCGTATCGTTGAAATACCTGCGTCCAACTTGAAAAAGCGCATCACTGAAATTTTGTATGATCAAGGATATATCTTGAAATACAAATTTGAAGATGATAACAAACAAGGTTTAATTAAAATTGCCTTGAAGTATGATGTTGCTACCAAACAACCAGCAATTCGCTCTTTAGATCGTATTAGCCGTCCGGGTTTGCGTCACTATGCAAAACCAGCTGATATTAAAAGAGTAAGTAATGGTTTAGGTATTGCTATCTTAAGTACATCAAAAGGTGTATTAACTGATAAGCAAGCAAAAGCAAACAATGTAGGTGGTGAGGTTTTATGTGCCATCTCCTAATAAAGAAAACAAATTCATTGCTTAGTATGCATTTAAGCCTTTTAGTCGGGGCTGAAAACAACTAGGTAAAACAAATAAAAAAAGAACGACTATGTCAAGAATTGGAAAAAAACCAATAAGTATCCCAAAAGGGGTAACCATTACTGTTAAAGATTCAGTGGTAACTGTAAAAGGACCTAAAGGTGAATTATCTCAACAAATTGATCGCGACATCACTGTTGAGATTACTGAAACCGAGTTAACTGTAGTTCGTCCTACTGAACAAATTCGTCACAGAGCAATGCATGGTTTATACCGTTCATTGATTTCTAATTTAGTAAGAGGGGTTACTGAAGGATATAAGAAGGATTTAGAATTAGTGGGTGTGGGTTTTAAAGCAGTGAACGCTGGTAATATATTAGACCTTGCTTTAGGATATTCTCACAACATTATTTTTGAAGTTCCGAAAGAATTAAAAGTATCTACAACTACAGAGAAAGGACAAAATCCTAAAATTTTCTTAGAAGGTAGCGACAAACAATTAATAGGTCAAGTAGCTGCAAAAATCAGAGGATTACGTAA
Organism: uncultured Bacteroidota bacterium; assembly: GCA_903953815.1. Lineage (GTDB taxonomy): Bacteria > Bacteroidota > Bacteroidia > Chitinophagales > Chitinophagaceae > Sediminibacterium. The sequence goes on from CAJBLA010000276.1 coordinate 2,399, forward strand.
ACCAGAACCATACAAAGGAAAAGGGGTTCGTTATTCTGACGAGGTAGTAAGAAGAAAAGCAGGTAAAGCAGCAGGTAAATAGTAATTAAAAAAACAAGGATCCCGGCAGCATCGGGAAACATAAAATAAATAATATGAGTAAATTAGCTCAAAGACAAAAGATCAGATACAGAATTCGCAAAAAAGTACAAGGTACTGCGGCTAAACCTCGTTTATCTGTATTCAGAAGCAACGCAGACATTTACTGTCAATTGATTGACGACGTGAATGGCGTTACTTTAGCAGCATCATCTTCAAGAGAAGCAGATATTGCAGCACAAAAAGTTGCTAAAATTGACAAAGCTAAATTAGCAGGTCAATCAGTAGCTAAAAAAGCAGCAGCATTATCAATCACAACTTGTGTATTTGACAGAGGTGGTAATTTATATCATGGTCGAATCAAAGCGGTGGCTGAAGGCGCTAGAGAAGGTGGACTTCAATTTTAATTTGATAAAAATACTAATAGAAAATCATGTCTAAAGTAAATGTAAATAAGGTTAAAGCAGGTGGTGATGTGGAACTAAAAGAAAAAGTAGTTTCTATCAACCGTGTAGTTAAAACAACAAAAGGTGGCCGTACTTTTAGCTTTTCAGCTTTAGTAGTAGTAGGTAACGAAAATGGCGTTGTAGGTCAAGGATTAGGAAAAGCCAAAGAAGTTCAAGAAGCTATTACAAAAGGTATCGAAGATGCAAAAAAGAATTTGGTTAAAGTACCTGTAATGCACGGAACTATTCCTCATGAGCAATTAGCGAAGGATGGTGCTGCAAAAGTTTTAATCAAACCAGCTGCACACGGAGCGGGTGTAATTGCGGGTGGTAGCATGCGTGCGGTATTAGAAAGCGCTGGTATCACTGACGTATTAGCTAAAAGTTTAGGATCTGCAAACCCACACAATGTGGTTAAAGCAACTATCAAAGCTTTGGGTTTATTACGTGAACCAATTCAAATTGCAAAAACAAGAAATATTAAATTATCTAAAGTATTTAACGGGTAATACATCCTTAAAAACTTTTATTTAATACTCATAAATAATTCAATGATGAAAAAGATAAAAATTACGCAAGTAAAAAGTGGTATTGACAGATCAGAGCGTCAAAAACAAACTTTGATTGCGTTGGGTTTGAGAAAAATGCATGCTTCAAAAGAAGTGGAGGCGACTCCTCAGATTTTGGGTATGGTAAATAAAGTTTTACACTTAGTAAAAGTGGAAGAAATCGCTTAATCAGCTTTTCTTAATTATTTAAATGCGAGGGGTGATCCCCCGAAAGTACAAAATCAAAAAAATGAAATTACACAATTTAAAACCTGCGGAAGGTTCAGTTCACAAAGCAATTAGAATTGGTCGTGGTGAAGCATCTGGTAAAGGTGGTACATCAACAAAAGGTAACAAAGGTGGTCAAAGCCGTGCTGGTTACAAAAGCAAAATGGCACATGAAGGTGGTCAAATGCCTATCCAACGCCGTGTTCCAAAGCGTGGATTCAAGAATATCAATCGTATTGATTATAAAGTATTTAATTTAGGTCAATTGGATCAATTGATTGAGAAATATGGTTTCACTGAAATCACTCCAGAAAATTTATACATGAATAGTTTAATTAGCCGTACTGATTTAGTAAAGGTGTTGGCTAATGGGGAATTAAAAACAAAAATCAATTTCAGGGTTAATGCTGCAAGCAAGAAAGCACAGGATGCAATAGTTGCAGCGGGTGGTACTATTGAAATAATTTAATGTTTTTATTGTATATTGTGAGTAGCGTTTAAAAGCGACTTATGATTTTAAAATTCCTTTAGGGAAATAATTAAACAAAGATGAAAAAATTACTAGGCACCTTTAAAAATATCTGGGCGATTGACGAACTAAAAAATAAAATTTTAGTCACGCTTGCGCTTGTATTAACTTATCGTATTGGTGCGCAAATTACTTTGCCAGGTATCAATCCTTTAGCCATCGAAGCTGCACAAAAAGCAGGAGGCAACAATGGCTTATTGGGCATTTTTGATATGTTTGCTGGTGGTGCATTTTCACAAGCATCTGTTTTGGCTTTAGGTATCATGCCATACATTTCTGCTTCTATCTTCATGCAGTTAATGACCATTTTAGTTCCGCAATTACAAAAGGTACAAAAGGAAGGAGAAAGTGGTCGTAATAAAATAAATCAATGGACACGTTATTTAACAGTCATCGTAACTACTTTTCAAGCAGGTGCGTATGTCGCTTATTTAAATAGCCCAGGATATGCAGATGCGTTGATTCCTGCATACAAACCATTTTTCTGGTTCTCTACTGTTATAACATTAACTGCAGGTACTTTATTTGTAATGTGGTTAGGTGAAAAAATTCAAGATAAAGGTTTGGGTAATGGAACTTCAATCATCATCATGGTAGGTATCTTAGGAAGATTACCGCAATCATTGATTATGGAATTTGGTTCTAAAAGCCAAAAAGGTGGTGGCGGATTGTTAATTTTCTTAATTGAAATTGCAATTTTAGTTACGATCATCATGGGGTTAATCATTTTAGTACAAGGGGTTAGAAAAATCCCGGTTACTTATGCAAAACAAGTTATTGGCGGATCTCAAGTAGGAGGTGCAAGACAATTTTTACCTGTAAAAGTGAATAGTGCTGGTGTTATGCCAATCATTTTTGCGCAAGCAATTATGTTCTTACCTACATTGGTTTCTTTTACAAATTTAGATTCAGCTCAAGGCATTGTAAGAATATTTAATGATCATAGTAATGCATGGTATATGTTAATATACTCAATAATGGTTATAGGGTTTACATTCTTATACACTGCATTAATATTTAATCCTAAGCAAATTTCTGAAGATTTAAAACGCAATAACGGATTTATTCCTGGTGTTAAACCTGGACAACCTACCACTGATTATATTGGAGCAGTTATGGATAGAATTACTTTACCGGGTGCTATATTTTTAGCATTGGTGGGTATTTTACCAGGGTTTGCACAAAAATTAGGAGTTACGCAAGGATTCAGTACTTTCTTTGGAGGAACTTCATTATTAATTATGGTAGGTGTTGTATTAGATACTTTGCAACAAATTGAAACCTATTTATTGATGCGTCAATATGATGGTTTAATGAATTCAGGACGTGTTCAAGGTCGTAATCCAATGACCAATTCGCCTATTTAGGCTAATGGTTACTTTAAAAATATTTATCTTTACAAACCTGTCCATTAAAGGCAGGTTTGTTTCGTTTTAAGACAAGCTCAATCTATGGTGCATATA
>CAJBLA010000277.1 GCA_903953815.1 uncultured Bacteroidota bacterium
ATCTAATCCAGCATAATGATCGCGGTGCGGATGCGTAAAAACAATGGCATCTAATTTAGTTGTATGGGTGCGCAGCATTTGATACCTAAAATCAGGGGTAGTATCAATCACCACTGTTGTCGTCGCGCTTTGAATTTTTATACTTGTTCTTAATCTTTTATTAATGGGGTCATTTGATTTACATACTTCACAATCACAACCTATTAAAGGCACGCCTGTACTTGTTCCTGAACCGAGGATGGTGAAATGTAACAAAATAAATATTTTTACAACAACAAATAAAACCAAGTCACCCTATTATTCCGCAGGGGTCAAACTCAATTTTTTGACTTCTTCATATACTTTTTGAGATTGGTGTGTCAATTTATCAAATTGAATATCCAATTGTGGAATTAATTCCAACAAAGTATTGATACGCGCTTCTAAATTTAAAAACTTATTCAAAACCACAATTCTTCTTGATTCAAGCAAACACCACCCACTCTGAAAATTCCCGCGCTCATATCTAACTACATATTCAGATTCTCCCAAAATATCTTCCAATTTATCTAAGGTGGTTTGATTTAATTTCATATTAATCATTTGATTTATAGGGTAATAAGTCGGCATACAAATATAGTTTTTTTGCGCTCCGGGCATTTAATTATGCGCCGCGAGTTATTCACATTTCGTACCTTTGTAAACACAACTAGACTATGGCCATTACCAGTAGAAAAATTATAAACGACCCCGTACACGGATTTATTACCATTAATGATCCAGTAATTGCAGCAATTGTTAACCACCCTTATTATCAAAGATTAAGGCGTATACAGCAAATGGCTTTGGCACAATTGGTTTATCCAGGTGCAGTGCATACCCGATTGCACCATTCTTTGGGCGCCTATCATTTAATGTGCAATGCTATTACGGAACTAAAGGACAAAGGAATTAACATTACCGACGCCGAGGCGCAAGCAGCAAAAGCAGCCATCTTATTACACGATATTGGACATGGCCCATTTTCACATGCACTTGAAAATGTAATTTTAAAAGGGGTAACCCATGAGGATTTATCGCTTTTGATTATGCAAGCTTTAAATACCGAAAACGACGAAGCACTCAACGGCAAATTAACCTTGGCTATTCAAATTTTCACGAACCAATATCCTAAAAAGTTTTTACACCAATTAATAAGTGGGCAGTTAGATGTGGATCGCTTGGATTATTTATCTCGCGATAGTTTTTTCACCGGCGTTAGTGAAGGCGTTATTGGCTACCAACGCATTTTAAAAATGCTAACCGTTCATGACAATGAATTAGTCGTAGAGGAAAAAGGAATTACCAGTGTTGAAAAGTTTTTGGTATCACGGAGATTAATGTATTGGCAAGTTTATATGCACAAATCGGTGGTTGCTGCTGAAAACATGTTGGTTAAAATTATTGAACGTGCACAATGGTTGCTAGCACAAAAAGACGATGCTATAGAAACTGGAACCGTACTTGATTATTTTTTAAGCGCGTTCACGGGCAAATTAGCCGATATTGATTTAAACGCCTATTGCCAATTAGATGATACGGACATTTTAAGTGCCATTAAAAAATGGCAGCACCATAAGGACCCTGTCATATCTCTTTTATGTAACCGATTATTAAATCGAAAGTCCTTTAAGTGTAAGATGCAAGACAAGCCCATTAGCGCAAGCGAATGGGATGCAGCCTATGCATTAGTCAAAGCCAAGTTCCCGATGAATGAGCAGGACCTGTCTTTTCTTTGTTTTAAAGGGGAAGCCACCAACACCTTATATAAGAATGATGGAGAAACTATTAAAATTTTGCTAAAAACCGGTCAAATAAGCACTATTTCACAAATACAAAATGCTTTAATCAACGAAAGTCTTTCCGCCCCGGTGAAAAAATTTTACATTTGCTTGCTTAACGAATAACCCCTCATTCAACCCCTAGCGTATGCTACAATTTACTGCACAACAAATAGCTATAATGATCCAAGGTCAAGTGGAAGGAGATGTCACTGTAGCAGTAAATAATTTTGGTAAAATTGAAGAAGCAAAAAAAGGAGACATTTCCTTTTTAGCGAATCCCAAATACGAGGAATTTTTATACACCACGCAAGCATCTATTGTTATAATAAATGCATCCTTGGTATTGAAAAAAAGTATTTCCGCTACGCTCATTAAAGTACCTGATGCTTATGCGGCATTTGCAACTTTACTTACTAAGTATCAAGAATTAAAAGCACAACAATTAAACGGAATTGAACAACCCTCCTTTATAGCGCCTTCAGCAAAAATGGGTAAGAATCACTATATCGCTGCATTTGCGCATATTGGAAATAATGTAAGTATGGGAGATGATGTTAAAGTTTATCCCAATGTAGTGATTGCTGAAAATGTTAGCATTGGTAACAATGTGGTATTACATCCAGGCGTAATTATTTATTCCGACTGTGTGATTGGAAACAATGTTACGATACATTCAAATGCAGTAATAGGAAGTGATGGTTTTGGATTTGCACCAACGGCGGATGGCAGTTTTCAAAAAGTTCCTCAGTTGGGGAATGTGGTTATTGAAGATAATGTGGAGATCGGATCCAACACCACCATTGATCGTGCAACCATGGGTTCCACTTATATCAGAAAGGGGGTGAAATTGGATAACTTAATACAGATTGCACATAATGTAGAGATTGGAGAAAATACAGTCATCGCCGCGCAATGTGGCATTAGTGGTAGCACCAAACTCGGTAAAAGCGTCATGATGGGCGGGCAAGCTGGCGCATCTGGCCACTTATTAGTGGCCGATGGGGTGAAAATTGCTGCACGAAGTGGGCTTACCAAAAGCATCAAACAGGCCAATTTAGTGGTCACTGGTTACCCTGCCGGAGAGCATGGCGCCACCTTAAGAAGCCAAATTCAAGTAAAAAACCTGCCTTTATTGGAGAAAAGGGTCAAGGAACTTGAAATATTAGTACAACAACTGGCCCAAAAAGGCTAATTCAGCTTAATTTTGCTGAAAATCATCGCTTTACATTAGCGAAGCATTAAACAAGAATAGCATGGATCAAAATTTTAATCCCGATAAGCAACATACCTTAAGCAAAAGTATCAGTATTAGTGGCACCGGTTTGCATACAGGCGTGTTGGTGGATATGACCTTGACTCCGGCCAACCCAGGATACGGGATCCAATTTCAAAGAGTTGATTTACCCAATAAACCGACCATTAAAGCAGATTGCGATTTAGTCACAGATACTAGCCGCGGAACTACTTTACAAGTGGGTGATGTAAAAATTAGCACCGTTGAACATATTTTAGCAGCCCTTGTTGGCATGGGTGTTGATAATTTATTAATTGAAGTGAATGGTCCTGAGATTCCAATTATTGATGGAAGCTCGAGTCCGTTTATTGAAAAAATAGAAGCAGCTGGAATTTTTGAACAGGATGCTGCAAAAGCATGGTATAGTATTGATGAAAATATATTTCACTATGATGATGAGAAGCGTGTTGAAATGGTGGCACTTCCTGCGCTTGATTATCAAATTACGACACTGATCGATTTTAATAGTCCCGTATTAGGTACACAACATGCAGCATTAAAAACCATCAAAGATTTTAAAGCAGAGATTGCGCCTTGTCGCACTTTTTGTTTTTTACATGAATTAGAAACCTTACTTAAAAATGATTTAATTAAAGGCGGGGATATTAATAACGCGATTGTAGTAGTGGATAAGCCTGTATCCAGTGAGGAAATGAGTAGATTAGCTAAAGTATTTAAGCGTGATAAAATTGAAGTAAAAAGCGAGGGTTATTTAAATAATTTGGAATTAAGATTTCCGAACGAACCTGCAAGACATAAATTATTAGACGTAGTGGGCGACTTAGCATTGATTGGTTACCCAATTAAAGCACGCATAATTGCCAATCGTCCAGGGCATAGTAGCAATGTGGAGTTTGCTAAAAAAATTAAGCAGTACATTAAAAAAAATAAACACGTTAAGGATGTACCGGTATATAATCCAGCGGAAACACCTGTGTTTAATTTAGAACAAATTGAAAAAACATTACCCCACAGACATCCGTTTTTATTTATTGATAAAATAATTGAATTAACGGATACGATGATAGTGGGTGTGAAGAATGTCACATACAATGAATGGTTTTTCCCTGGACACTTTCCAGGGAATCCAGTCATGCCAGGTGTTTTACAAATTGAAGCATTAGCCCAAACGGGTGGTATATTGTGTATCAATGCAATGCCTAAAGGACAATACGATACTTACTTTTTAAAAATAGATAATTGCAAATTCAAACAAATGGTAAAACCAGGTGATACCATGTTGTTGAAAATGGAATTAACCTCCCCTATTCGTCGTGGTATTTGTGAAATGAGAGGGACGGTATATGTGGGAGGCAAAGTAGCTACCGAAGCTGATTTAGTAGCACAAGTAATTAAAAGAGCAGAATAAAAGAAGAAAAAATTATGACACATCCATTTACCTATATTGATCCTAATGCAAAAATTGCATCCAATGTAAAAATTGATCCATTCACCGTGATTCATGGTGATGTGGTTATTGGAGAAGGTACCTGGATTGGCAGTAGCGTAACCATTATGAATGGCACTAAGATTGGAAAAAATTGCCGCATATTCCCAGGCGCAGTTATCGGTGCCGATCCACAGGATTTAAAATTCAATGGCGAAAAAACAAATGTTGAAATTGGCGACAATACCACCATTCGTGAATTTGTAACCATCAACAGAGGAACTTCGGATCGTTGGATTACAAAAGTAGGTAACAACTGTTTAATTATGGCGTATAGCCATATTGCACATGATTGTATTATTGGAAACAACTGTATTTTAAGTAATAGTGTACAAATTGCAGGTCATGTAACTTTGGGTGACTATGCATGGATTGCAGGCGTGAGTGCGGTACACCAATTTGTAAACATTGGACAGCACGCCTATATTGCTGGAGGTAGCTTGGTAAGCAAGGATGTGCCTCCTTATATTAAAGCGGTGCGTAATCCATTAAGTTACGGCGGGGTGAATAGTGTTGGTTTGAAAAGAAGGGGATTTGATTTGGAAAAAATAAATCATATCCTGGATATCTACAGATACATTTTTAGTAAAGGAATGAATACAACGCAAGCATTAGAATTTATTGAGGAAGAAATTCCTGCAACAGATGAACGCGATGAAATTGTAACTTTTATTAGAGATAGCGGCAGAGGTGTTATAAAAAGATTCGGCAAGGGTGTCGTAGAAGAAGATTAATCCATATGCAAATTAGCTTACAACAAGCCAGCAAGAGATTTAATAAAGAATGGATTTTCAGAAATCTGGATTATACATTTGAGCTTGGACAACATTATGCGCTTATTGGTAATAATGGTTCTGGGAAAAGCACTTTACTTCAAATTATAGCAGGCTACAGCAGCTTAACCAAAGGAACTATTCACTGGAGTGACAATGACCATACAACCATTTTTCAACAGATTAGTTTTGCAGCACCCTACTTAGAATTGGTGGAGGAATTTACTACGATGGAACAATTTGATTTTCACGCTACATTCAAAACATTGCAATCATCTATATCAGTCAACGATATTATAGAACGCATTGGATTAAAAAATTCAGCGCACAAACAAATCAGGTATTTTAGTAGCGGAATGAAACAAAGATTAAAATTAGCGTTGGCGATTTTATCTGACACCCCCTTATTATTATTAGATGAGCCTTGTAGCAATTTGGACAAAGAAGGGTATCAGCTTTATTCGGAACTCATTCAACAATTTGCACAACACAAATTAATTATTGTGGGCAGTAATGATCCGCAGGAATATGCATTTTGCAATCAGCAAGTAAACTTAATGGACTACAAAGAAGCTTAGCTTTTACTCGCAATCAACAAGTTCAAATCCGTATACTTTAAATTAAATTTTTCACTGATATAAATATCAGTCAATGCACCCTTATATAAATAAATCCCTTCTCTCAGTTGAACTTGGTGCCAAATAATTTCAGACAGTCCACCCAAATCTCCAATTTGCACTAACAAAGGCATCAATACATTACTAATCGCCTGGCTTGCAGTTCGCGCAAATCCACTTGGAATGTTTGGAACACCGTAATGAAGCACCCCATGTTTTATCTTTATTGGATTTTCATGATTGGTCAATTCACTGGTTTCAAAACAACCCCCGCGATCAATGGCAACATCAATAATAATACTACCTGGTCGCATTGCCGACACCATATCCTCTGTGACTACAATGGGTGCACGACTAAAGTCATTTCGTAAAGCACCAATGGCAACCTCACAGGTTTTTAATTGCTTCGCTAAAATTTTAGGTTCCAATACCGAGGTCCAAACTCTTTGTCCTAAATTATTTTGAAGTCGTTGTAATCTTGAAACATTATTATCAAATACTTTTACCGAAGCACCTAATGCGAGTGCATTACGCGTAGCAAATTCACCAATGATATCCGCGCCAATAATCACTACCTTGGTAGGTGGAACGCCACTAATGCCGCCCAACAATACGCCTTTGCCTTGGTTAAAATTACTCAAGTACTGACCTGCAATTAACATCACAGCACTCCCTGTAATTTCACCCATGCTTCTTAGTATTGGATAGTTCTGATTTTCATCTTTAATATTTTCAATAGCAAGTGCTGTAATTTTTTTGGCCATTAATTTTTCCATCAACCCTTTTTCTAATGCAGTTAAATGCAGCGGAGAAATAATGGTCTGGTTCATTTGCAAAAAAGGAATATCCGCTTCAACCGGAGGTGCTGTTTTAACTAATATTGGACATTTGTAAACTTCTTCTTTGTCAAATACAATTTTAGCGCCCGCTTCGGAATAATCCATATCGCTATACCTGCTTCCTTCACCGGCATTGTGTTCCATTAAAACCTCATGGCCATTGGCCACTAAAACACTGACCGCCTCGGGGATTAAACCAATTCTGTTTTCTTGAAATGCAATTTCCTTAGGAATACCAATCATCAAAGGTTTACTCCTAAACTTAATATCTAAAACCTCCTCCTGTGTTTCATAGGTAATGGAACTATCAATTTGGGGCTTTAAAGTACTCATAAAACAAAATTTTAATGAAGATACAAAATTTGGATGGACAACTTAGGGTATAAAAATACGTCGGTGTTCGGGACCCAATATTTCAATTTCAATATGTAGCGCCTCCGCAGGAATTAAGTTGATTGCTTTTTCAGGCCATTCAATAAAACAAAAGTCCGAGTCCTCCATGGCCATTTCAACACCTGCTCTACGCGCCTCTCCGTCGTTTTCTAAACGATACCAATCCATATGATAAATCACTTTCCCAAGCCCTTGATACTCATTCATGATCGCAAAAGTGGGGCTGTTGACTCTATCCTGCACCCCTAATATCTGACAAAGTGCAGTAATCAAAGTTGTTTTCCCTGCGCCCATGGGTGCATGAAAAGCCCATACGGATTTTGAACCAAATTTCTTCATTAGGCTTTGCGCTACATCGTCTATTTCCGCTAAAGTGTATATCATATCCATGATGCAAAGATAAGTGAACAAATACAATGTTTAAAAGGGTATTAAAGCTTTATTATATGGGCAAAATGCTTCGTATCTTTACCTTATAAACGGTTTTAATATGGAATCAGTTCAATGGAAAGTAGATGGCATGAGTTGTACCAATTGTGCATTATCCATACACAAATATTTGCAGACAAAAGGAATCAACGAACCCAAGGTAAATTTCATGGAAGGCGAAGTGCAATTTGACCTGCCCGATAATATGACTAAGGATACACTGATCAAAGGCATACAAGGTTTGGGATATAAAGTCAGGGGACAGGAGGAAGCTGGCGCTAAAAAAAAGTGGTTGGATAATAATGGAGAACGCGCCCTTTTTAGTTTTGTGTTTACCCTACCCCTTTTAATTCACATGTTACCTGGCGTTCATATTCACTGGATGATGAACCCTTATGTGCAACTCGGATTTACACTCCCTGTATTTATTATAGGTATGGGTTATTTTGGTAAAAGTGCCTGGCATAGTATTCGCAGTGGCATTCCGAACATGAATGTACTCGTAGCTATTGGCGCACTCGCCTCTTTTGGTTATAGCTTGTATGGCACACTAATGGAATTAGGTGTGGGATTTGCGTATTATGAGACCACCGCCACCATTATCACTTTGGTATTTTTTGGTAATTACATGGAGGATGCCAGCATACAATCCACACAACGTGCATTAAAAGATTTAGTGAAGGCGCAAAAAGTAATGGCGAACATGATTGTGTTTGATGAAAATCACAAAGAAATTATTTTTAATGTAGAAAGCACCACCTTAAAAGTGGGTGATATTATTTTAATCAACTCGGGCGAAACAGTGCCGATGGATTCAAAAATATTATGGGGCGAAGCAAATGTCAATGAATCGATTGTTACGGGAGAAAGCGTGCCGGTACAACGCAAAAAAAATGATTTGTTATTAGGGGGAAGTACCATTCAAGATGGCAGCCTTAAAGCCTATGTAACTGCCGTTGGCGATGACACCGTACTTGCTAATATTTTAAAAATGGTGAAAGCTGCGCAAGGTGAAAAACCACCCGTGCAAATTTTAGCTGATAAAATAAGTGCGGTATTTGTCCCATTGGTATTGAGCATTGCGGTTGCTACCTTAGTTTTGAATTATTTTTTCGCACATAATGCATTAGGTGAAAATATTGGTTTCGGGGAAAGCATGTTGCGCGCCATCGCTGTTTTGGTTATCTCCTGCCCATGTGCGATGGGATTGGCTACACCTGCAGCTATTGCAGTTGGCTTGGGCCGAGGCGCGCGCAACGGTGTATTATTTAAAAATGCAAAAAGTTTAGAAACATTTAAAGATATTAAGCAAGTAGTTTTTGACAAAACCGGCACCTTAACTACTGGACATTTTTCAGTGGCGCAATTTAAAATAATTGATGGTACCAACGAAGCTGATTTTAAATCATTGGTGTATGCTTTGGAAAAATATTCGAACCACCCTATTGCAAAATGCATCAGCTTGGAATGGAAAACAAGCAATGCAATTCCTTGGGGCAAAATTGAAGAAGTCAAAGGATTAGGAATTAGAGCCACAGACAAGGAAGGCAATGAATATTGGGCAGGTTCATTCAAAACACTAGGGGATCAAAACTACAAGGAAGATGATCACAATATTTACATTCAAAAAAACAACCAACTCATCGGTTGGATTGATGTGGAAGATGAAATAAGACCGGATGCAAAATTGGTGATTGAAACTTTACACCAAAAAGGGGTGCATACTATTTTATTAAGTGGTGACCGACAATCCAAATGTGATAAAATAGGAAAAGCATTAGGCATCCAAGAAATTATTGGCGAACAAAGCCCTGCAGATAAATTAACGCAACTTGATAATTTTGTAAAAAAATATCCAACAGCAATGGTGGGTGACGGTATCAATGATGCACCGGCGCTTGCTAAAGCAACCATTGGAATTTCATTAAGTAATGCATCACATATCGCCATACAAACTGCACAGGTAATTTTAATGAACCAAGGATTGAAAAATTTACCCATGGCATTGGGCTTAGGTAAAAGAACCTACGAAACCATTAAAGAAAATTTGGTGTGGGCATTCTCCTATAATATTATTGCTATCCCTGTTGCAGCATTAGGATTATTAGGTACTTGGGGACCTACTTATGGTGCATTAATTATGGGATTAAGTGATGTGGTATTGGCAATAAATTCATTAAGGTTATTTAAGAAAAAATTAGTGTAACCTTTTTGAAAAATACGACACAAATATTAAAGCAATATTGGGGCTATGAAACATTTAGGCCACAGCAAAAGGCAGTGATTGATGCTGTTTTAGCGGGCAATGATGTATTGACCTTGCTTCCAACAGGTGCAGGAAAGTCCTTGTGTTTTCAAGTACCTACCATTACGAATGGCGGTATATGTGTGGTGATTAGTCCTTTGATTGCTTTAATGCAGGATCAAGTAAAGGATTTGTTAGATAAAAATATTTCAGCTGTTAACCTAGGCGGTCAAATTACACCTGATATTGAGGAAATAATTTTAAGCGATGCAAAAAAAGGGAAGTACCAATTTATTTATTGTAGCCCTGAAAAATTAGCACAAACCAATTTTCAAACCTTCTTAGCACAATTAAACATCCAACTATTTGCCATTGATGAAGCGCATTGTATTTCACAATGGGGCTATGACTTTAGACCTGCCTATCGGAAATTAAGTATTTTAAAAAAGCTTTTTCCAAAAGTGCCCATTTTAGCGATGACTGCATCCGCTATTCCATTAGTGCAGGAAGACATCATCAAACAATTAGCGTTACAAAAAGCTACTGTTATCACGGATCAATTTTTACGACCTAATTTAAAATACAGTATTCATCTGGTACCCGTTAAGTTGCACAGCTGCCGCTTAATTTTAAACGAAATAAAAGGGGCTGTCATTATTTATTGTAATACACGCAACAATGTAAGTCAGTTGACTAATTTATTAAAAGCCTACAAATACAAAGTCGAAGAATACCACGCAGGACTTGCTATTGAAACCAGGCAACGCAATCAACGTGCCTGGATGAATGATGAAATTCAAATCATGGTTTGTACAAGTGCCTTTGGTATGGGCATCAATAAAAGTAGTGTACAAGCAGTGATACATTATGATATCCCAGGAAGTTTGGAACAATATTATCAGGAAGCCGGAAGAGCAGGTCGCGATGGCCAAGGTGCTGCAGCTATTTTATTGTTTCAACAAAATGACTGGGATTATTGGAAAACCGTACAAGAAAAAAAATATCCTTCCATCGCTACGATAAAAAAAGTTTACCAGGACTTGGCTGACTATGTGCAGCTTCCGATTGGTATGGGTGAAAAACAGCAATTTTTATTTGACTTTGATACTTTTTGCACACGATTTGAGTGGGATAAAATGACTGCGCGGAATGCTTTACAATGGATCGAACAGGAAGGACATGTAAAATTTTCACCAAGTTCCTTTAAACCATCCTTGGTGCAAGTATTGGCAGACCGTTCAATGATGGACGACTTTGAAAAGGAAAACAATATAGGCGCCATTGTGCTTCAAACCCTATTGCGTAGTTATGGAGGTATATTAGATAGTCCGCAGTTCATCAATGAAAATTTATTAGCGAATCTTTTACAAAGAGATATTCCGTTTGTGTTAAATAGCTTATCACTTTTGCAAAAACATGGAATGATTAGTTTTGAACAAAAGGAAAACCAACCCGTAGTGCAATTTATATGGAATCGGGCAGCGGCTGCACATATTACCATTGACTTGGATAATTACCAAGCAAGGTTAAAGGCATTTCAGGACAGAATTAAGCATTTTTCAGACTATTTATGGGGTCAAAATGCAAGTTGTCGCAGTGTTTTTTTGGCCAAATATTTTGGCGAAATAAATCCAACCCCATGTAAAATATGCGACCTTTGTACAAGTACGAAGAAATAGGTATATTTTAACAAAACATTGGAAATCCTTTTTTAGCCACAATAATTAAAAAGCGTTTCTTTACACAAAGCAATCAATATGGAAGATAAAAAAACAAGTAAAATTTTGTTGTGCGAGGACGACAGCAATTTAGGTTTGGTACTTAAAAATTATTTAGAGTTAAATGATTACGAAGTAACCTTAGAACGAGATGGCCGTTTGGGTTTGGCAGCATTTCAGCGTCAAAAGTTTGACTTATGCTTATTAGATGTCATGATGCCACATGTGGATGGATTTACTTTAGCAGAGGAAATCAGAGACATTGATCCTGATGTGCCTTTGTTCTTTTTAAGTGCTAAAACTTTAAAAGAAGATATTATCACTGGCTACAAATTAGGGGCTGATGATTATATCACCAAACCTTTTGACAGTGAAGTATTGTTGTTAAAAATTAAGGCAATTATCAAACGCAATGAAGATGACAATAAAGTTGCAGACAATATAGAATTTGATTTGGCTGGTTACCATTTTAATCCCAAGTTGCGTGAATTAAAATTCAACCAAAAAACACAAGTATTATCGCCTAAGGAAAACGAGTTACTTAAAATGTTGGCTGAAAATAAAAACGACTTGTTGACGCGTGAAAAAGCACTGAAAAAAATATGGGGTAGCGATACTTACTTTAATGGCAGAAGCATGGATGTGTATATTGCCAAATTAAGAAAGTACTTAAAGGAAGATGAAAAAATAGAAATCGTAAACATTCACGGGAATGGTTTCCGATTAGTGGTGCAATAACGCTAGTTATTGTCGCCACAAATACCATTTTTTGGGGGAACAATAACGCTAGTTATTGTCGCCACAAATACCATTTTTTGGGGGAACAATAACAAGTAATAAAAGAGGTTCTAATTCGCAATCAATAAATTAACGGAAAAGCTCGGGGTTATCTAAATGGCCTCGGGCTTTTTGTTTGCCCAAATGTCTATATGCTTTATCTGTTACCTCACGACCTCGGGGTGTACGTTGTAAAAAACCTTCCTGAATTAAAAAAGGCTCGTATACTTCCTCAATGGTACCCGACTCCTCACCTACCGCAGTGGCAATCGTTGTAATACCCACAGGGCCTCCCTTGAACTTTTCTATAATTGCTAATAATATACGGTTATCCATTTCATCCAAGCCATGCTCATCCACATTCAACGCTTTTAATGCATGTTTGGTAATACCAATATCCACAGATCCATCATTTAATACTTGTGCAAAGTCACGTACACGTCTTAGTAGTCCGTTGGCAATACGCGGTGTGCCTCTGCTTCTTCTTGAAATTTCACCTGCTGCATCGGCATTAATTTTCACCTCTAATATTTGCGCGCTTCTTAAAATAATTTTTTCTATTACAGTGGCAGGATAATATTCCAATCTTGATTTGATCCCAAACCTCGATAATAAAGGTGCTGTTAATAAACCACTACGCGTAGTCGCGCCTACTAAAGTGAATGGATTTAAATTAATTTGAATGCTACGTGCATTAGGGCCCGTATCAATCATAATATCAATTTTATAATCCTCCATCGCGGCATATAAATATTCTTCTACCACCGTGCTTAAACGGTGTATCTCATCAATAAATAAAACATCATTCGCTTCCAAACTGGTTAATAATCCTGCTAAGTCGCTGGGTTTTTCAATCACCGGACCCGATGTTTCTTTAATTTGAACACCCATTTC
Organism: uncultured Bacteroidota bacterium; assembly: GCA_903953815.1. GTDB lineage: Bacteria > Bacteroidota > Bacteroidia > Chitinophagales > Chitinophagaceae > Sediminibacterium. The sequence goes on from CAJBLA010000277.1 coordinate 13,229, forward strand.
ATTGGCAACAATTCGGCTTAAGGTGGTCTTACCCAAACCAGGAGGGCCATGAAATAAAATATGATCTAAGGCCTCGCCCCTCATTTTAGCAGCCTTGATAAAAATGCTTAAATTTTCAATCAGTTGAGGCTGGCCAGCAAACGCGTCCATCTCCCTTGGACGAATACTATTTTCAAACTCCTTGTCTAAAGGGTTTGAACTATGATTCGAACTATCTAAAATTGGATTGGACATGAATATTTTTTTATTTGGTTGCAGGAACTGGCTTTTCCAATAAATATTTATAAATAAATTTATTTTTCAAATCACTGAAGTGTTTGCCTTTGGCACCACCCCATCCATGTCGTCCGCCTGGATACAACATAAATTCAACATCCTTGCCATTATCCTGTAAAGCACTTAACAACTGTATCGAATTTTGCATGTGTACATTATCATCCATGGTGCCATGTACTAATTGCAATACCCCTTTAAAGTTTTTAACATGGGTCATTACACTCCCTGATTTATACCCTTCTGGATTTTCCTTTTGCGTATCCATGAATCTTTCTGTGTAATGTGAATCATATAACTCCCAAGCAGTAACACTACCACCTGCCATAGCATGTGTAAATACATCAGCACCATAAGTTAAAGCATAGCAACTCATATAACCCCCATAACTAAATCCTGTGATGGCAATTTTTTTAGGATCTGCACTACCATTCGCAATAAACCACTTCGCCATGGTCATGTAATCCTGCATTTCCCAATAACCTAAATTACGATACATATAGTTCACGCCTTCCTTTCCAAAATGTCCACTCGCACGGTGATCAAATGCCACTTGTATCATTCCTTCCTTCGCCCAGTTTTCTTTCATTTCTGGATTGCTCCAACTATCCATGACTGTTCCTGCATTTGGACCCCCATAAATACTCACCATTAAGGGATATTTTTTATTTGGATCCATATTCTTAGGCCAGGTAACAAGCGCTGGTAATTCAAATAAGCCATCCGCACTTTTAATTCTAATTAATTCTGTTTTGGCAAAATTTTCAGCCTTAAAACTAGAATCAACAGCAGTACCCAAAACGGTAACTACTGGATTTTTGTCTTTACGATCCACCAATGCAATCGTGGTTGGCGTATTTACATTGCTATAAACTGAAACAAATCTTTTTGCATTCGGTGATAAATATATTTGTGCATGATTATAATCACCGATAGAAAGTCGCTTTAAGTTTTTTCCATCAAAATTGACAACATAAAAATCGCCACGTGCTGAATTTTCTAATCCGCGTGCGGTGAAATAAATGGATCTTGTTTTTTCATCAATTAGTTTAATTCCTGTAACGGTAAACTTTCCGTTCGTGATTGGATTGATTAATTGTCCATTCATATTATACAAATACAACTGATTCCAACCAGACGCATCCGATTGCGCAATATAACCCTCATTGTTGGCTATAAAATTAATACGACCACTAACTCTGTCTTCTAAGTCGATCCATGTTTTTTGATACTCATTGTACACTTCTTTCTTAGCACCAGAAGTCATATCCAATTCATAAATTTTTAAGTTGTTTTGTCCACGATCCATCCATGGCAACCACATACTTTTGTTATTGGGATTCCAAATAGGCCATCCAAAATATTGGTCTTCTTGGTCATTAAAATCAGCCCAAGTAATTTTGCCACCAGTTGGTGTTGCCCAACCAATTTTTACTGTAGGATTAGGATCACCCACTTTTGGATAACGCGTTTCCTCTACAAAGCCATGCAGCCCTTCACTGTTATAGATTGGGAACATAGGTACTTTACTTTCATCAAAACGCATAAAGGAAATATATTTACTATCTGGGCTCCACCAAAATGCACGATATTGAGAAGGACGGCCAAAAATTTCTTCAAAATATACCCAGCTCGCATAACCATTTAATATCCCTCTTTCTTTTTCAGCAGTAATGGCAGTTACTTTTTTATCGGCAACCCCTACCGTATATAAATTATTATCTTTTGTATAACCCACAAATTGACCATCCGGTGAAAGTTGTGGATTTTTTTTGTCGCCTTTATCCGATGTTAAAACAGTTTCAACACCACTTACCTTAATCGCTACTTCTCCGTTTTTTAAACTAACGGTTGCCTCTTCCTTCATAATAGCAGCAGGCGCAGGCGTGTAAGCTTTTGTATTAATATTATATACATAATCAGCAGATGGCGTCCCTGCTTTTAATTTTGTATTAATAACAAATTCATCATTATTCAACCAACGATTAAATCTTGGTAAATTAGATTGTGGCATTCGCATTTGCGCTTGCAAAAGCATTACACAAAAAATACTAGTTAAAAAAAGTAGCTGTTTTTTCATAATTATTTTTTAAAATTCGTTTGACCCATTTTGATTATTCCACTCGGATTTTAGTTATTTGCCAATATTTAAATTACAACATTTATCATTTTACCCTTCACGAAAATCAGTTTTTTTACTGGCTTTCCTTCCATCCACTTTTGAACAACCGAATTCGCCATTACTATATCACTCACTTCTTGCTCAGTGCAGGATAAATCAATCGCAATATTGGTTCTCATTTTACCATTGATGCTTACCGGGTAATCCTTGGCAGTTTCTACAACATACTTTGCATCAAATATCGGGAAAGCAGCATCTATCACCAAGCCCTCATTGCCTAACACCTGCCACAATTCCTCGCAAAAGTGCGGCGCGTAAGGCGTCATTAAAATAAGCAAGTCAGATAAGACAGATTTTTTATGACAACCCAAATCATATAATTCATTTACACAAATCATAAAAGAACTTACCGCTGTATTAAAGCTATGACGATCTGTATCTTCCTCAATTTTTTTAATGGTTTTATGCAACACTTTTAATTCTTCCAAACTTGCAGCTTCATCCACCCAAATCTTTCCTTTGATTTCATCAAAGAACAAACGCCAAAACTTTTTCAAAAAGCGATGCACTCCCTCGATCCCTTTCGTATCCCATGGCTTGCTCTGCTCCACAGGACCTAAAAACATTTCATACATCCTAAAGGTATCCGCGCCATATTTATTTACTAAATCGTCAGGGTTGACTGTGTTATACTTTGACTTAGACATTTTTTCAACCTCTACGCCACAAATGTATTTTCCGTCTTCTAAAATAAATTCCGCATTCGCATAATCAGGTTTCCATTTTTTAAATGCTTCCGTATCTAATTCAACGCCGTCCACTTTATTTACATCCACATGTAATTGATCAACTTCGTAATCTTTAATTAAACCAGCGGAAACAAAAATGGAACTTCCTCTTTTGCGATAAACAAATCGAGAGCTTCCTTGAATCATTCCTTGATTTAATAATTTTTTATATGGCTCATCAAAACCAATATGCCCTAAATCGTACAAGGCCTTGGTCCACATTCTACTGTAAAGCAAATGCCCTACCGCATGCTCCGTACCACCAATATATAAATCCACTTGCCCCCAATAATCACTCACTCTTCTGCTACAAAATTCATTTTCATTATGGGCATCCATGTAACGTAAAAAGTACCAACTACTTCCCGCGAAACCAGGCATAGTATTGGTTTCCAATTGCGCTTCCTTCCAGGAAGGAATATTCGATAGCGGCCCTTCCCCATCAGGACCTGGGCCATAATGATCTACCTTAGGTAATAATAAAGGCAAATCTTTCTCATCCATTGGATAAGCAATACCATTATACCACTTAATGGGGAATGGTTCACCCCAATAGCGTTGTCTGCTAAAGGCAGCATCACGCATACGATAATTTATTTTGCGATTACCTAATCCCAGTGCTTCAATTTTATCATTCACAATTGCAATGGCTGCTTTTTGTACCACGCCATTTAAAAAATCACTATTACTTAAAATAGCCTCTTTGGTGGGATTTGCTTCCAAGCCATTAAAGGCATCTCCAATAATATTGGTGATGGGAATATTGAAATGTTTTGCAAATTTAAAATCACGATCATCTCCACAAGGCACCGCCATAATTGCACCTGTTCCATAGCCTGCCAAAACATACTCGGAAATCCAAACAGGAATTTCAACGCCATTAAATGGATTAATTACATAAGCGCCCGTAAAACATCCAGTAATTTTTTTCTCTGCAATTCTTTCACGTTCACTCCTACTTTTTACATAAGCAATATAGCTAGCCACTTCTGCTTGATGTGAACTTGGAACAATTTTTTCAATGATCGCATGCTCAGGCGCAACTACCATAAAGTCAACGCCAAACATAGTATCCGGGCGTGTTGTATATACGCGCAACACTTCAGTAGCGTCTTTCACTGCAAAGTTTATCTCTGCACCTTCGCTTTTCCCAATCCAATTGGATTGCATTTCCTTCATGGCATCGCTAAACTGAATCGTTTCTAATCCGCTTAATAATCTATCCGCATATTCTGTGATACGCAAATACCATTGTCTTAATTTTTTCTTTTCCACCGGATGACCGCCTCTTTCACTTAATCCATTAATTACTTCGTCATTCGCTAGTACGGTTCCCAATGCTGCACACCAATTCACTTCCCCAATACCGCAAAATGCCAAACGGTAATGCATTAAAATATCTTGCTGTTGTTTTTCGGTATAGGATTTCCAAGTTTCCGCCGGGAATGTTTTCACCTCAGCTACTGGACAGGGATGATTTATATTTCCTTCCTTTTCAAATGCCGATAACAAATTTTGAATAGGTGTTGCCTTTTGCTGTGCGCGATCAAAATAACTATTAAAAAGTTGTAAAAATATCCATTGTGTCCATTTGTAATAAGTTGCATCACAAGTGCGCACTTCTCTATCCCAATCGTAACAAAATCCAATATTGTCTAATTGCTTTCTAAAATTATTAATATTGTCATGGGTACAGATGGCAGGATGTACCCCATTTTCAATGGCATATTGTTCTGCCGGTAAACCAAACGCATCATAACCCATCGGA
>CAJBLA010000278.1 GCA_903953815.1 uncultured Bacteroidota bacterium
CAGTAAACGGTAAAGCTTATCAAGTAGCTCATTATCAGACCCCTTTGTGGTATATTTTGGCAAACCAAAGGCGGTGATATTTGTAAACTCCCATGGATGAAAATACAAGCTCAAATACCCATCTTTTCTTAAGGTTTGTAAAGCCAATCCCAAATATATCGCATAGGGGAAATTCTTAAAACTTAACCAAAATAAGGGAATTCTAAAATTAGGACTCACTGAGGCAGGAACCCTAATTAATCCTTGTTCACTGTACTTAGTCCGAGGTAGATGAAAATTATTATATCTCCCAGGTAGCCAAGTGGGATGAATGGAAGCATCATAACTATACCCCGCTTCATTAATATCGCCAACCGGAACCTGACGCATTCTTGGCATTCTTAAACCCTTTACCGGCTTTTGGATAATTTCTTCTAATCGGATTCTGGATGCGAGTAAATCCACTGTTGAGAACTTAGAATGATAAAAAGTATGGGAGGCAATCTCATGCTTCTCAGATAGTGCTTTGATGCTATCAGAATATTTATTTGCAAAATTTGCGGTAGTAAATAAAGTGGTGTTATAATTTTGATCATTTAAAATGGGCATTAAATTATCCAAGCCCTTTTTTCCAATTTCCATTTGAATTTCAATAGCAATATTGAAATTATATTCAAGAGGCATATCAAACTCCTCAACATCAAAACTTAATAAAATTTTAGGTGTCATAAATTACACGCTTTTACTATATAGTGGGGCCTATTCTTACTTTGTATTACTAATTTACTTAAATAAAACCCTATAATGCCAAGTATCATTAAATTGAGGCCTCCAAAAAATGCCACTGTCGCGATCACCGATGCCCATCCATGTACTTCGGTACCAGAATAAAAGGCATAAAAAATATAGGGGATATACAATAAGGACATCATTGCAAAAAATAAGCCTAAATAAGCAGCAAAATACAATGGTTTGGTGCTAAATGAGGTAAATCCTTTAATCCCAAAACTAATCATTTTGTTATAGGTATACTTTGTCACACCGCTATAGCGTAGCTCTGCCATATATTCGATACTGATTTGTTTATACCCCATCCATTTTATTAAACCGCGGTAAAATAAATCAAACTCATTGAATGATTTTAAATGTGTTATTGCAGAGCCACTAATTAATCTAAAATCGGCCGAACCTTCTTCAATTTTAATATCAGAGAATTTGCTGATAATATTATAAAATAATGACGAAGTTTTGGATTTTATAAAACCAACCGATTTACTATCAATACGATGTGTCCTTACAATTTCATAGCCTAGCTCATAATTTCGTAGTAATTCATTAATTAAATGTGGTGGATGTTGCAAATCACAATCCATCATAATAATAATATCTGCGTTACACATATCTAAACCCGCTTTTAAAGCATTTTGGTGCCCAAAATTCCTAGATAACTCAATGTACTTTACTTTGCTGTCCTCTGCAGATAAAGCTTTTATTTGCGCAAGGGTATCATCTGTACTACCATC
>CAJBLA010000279.1 GCA_903953815.1 uncultured Bacteroidota bacterium
ACATGGAGCGTTCGACTAAGGGTTAGGTCACCTCCCTTTCACGGAGGTAATACGGGTTCGAATCCCGTACGCTCTACAAAGCCTATCACAAAGTGATAGGCTTTTTTAATGCGACACAACGACGAAAGCTCGCTTTCGAGAGTTGGGGAGCGTTAAAAAAGCCACAAGCAAACGAAGTTTGCTTGTGAAAGGCTTTGGGTAAGGAGCCCTTTTGGGATGACAATGCGCAGCATTGGCAATCCAAAAGGCTTTGGGGGAAGGGTTTTATTATTTACCACCATTACTATCCAACCAACTATCCAAACTTGCAACTGTTGGAGGTCTTAGGATAATTTTATTATTGCTATCAAGCAAGAAAATAGTTGGGGAACTTGACACGTAATAGTCTTTAGCAGCTTGGGTTTCCCATTTTCTATAATCACAGACCAGTGTGTATGGAAAATCAGAAGCAAATTCCTCAAGCGCTTTTTTATCTGTATCTAAAGAAACCATAACCACTTCTACCTCTTTTGCCTTCCATTTATCATAGCGTATATTTAATAGCATCGTTTCTTCTTTACACTGTGGACACCAGCTTCCGCCAAAAACAACGAGTTTGTATTTTGCTTTTATATCAGATAAGCGTCTGATGTTGTTTACCATCTGCCTGTTGACATACACATCTTGTTTAAATTCGATTTCGGGCGCGGTATTTCCTACTTTCATTTTTCGATAGGATTCTAACTTAAATGCTAAAGAATTATTTAAAATAACTTCCTTTTGATTCAACGCTTTTAATGCTAGGTGTGCAGAAGCATCAAATAAATTGTATTTTTCAAAATTCTTAAAAAGGTAATTGGTAAATTCATTGTATAAGTTTTCATTTTTACTTACACTAGCTAAAATAAAATCGACCGATGTATTCATTTCTTTAACCAAAAAATTCTGCTCTAAACCACTATTTTGGATTAACCAAAACTGGCTTTCTAATAACTCAGAAAATAAACCACTGGTATAAAGTTGTGGATGGGCATAATTAATATTTCTAAATGCCTTTATGGTTAAAGGTATTTCTTGTGGCCTTGTATTTGCGACAACCTCTACATCGCCAATTAATTTGCGAATAGGTAAATACCAATTCATGAAACTATTTGGGGGAAGGATTTTTAAAAAATCATTATCTACTTTATTCAGGCGGTCTATTTCGTTAGTTATAGCAAGTTTTGATATAGCTTGATTTTTAAAAAAAGTATCAGATCCATATAAGTTTTTCAAATACACCCAGGCGCTTAAAGCTTGCTCTCTTTTACTATGTTCTACTGAATATTGTACAAATAATTTATTCTGTTCGCCGTTATTAATAACAATGGTGCTAGCATCCGCAGGTGTTTGCCCAGTTAACTGTACTTTATTTTTTTCTAACACCATCATGTAAGGTTTATTTTCATTAGTTAAAATATACCCCATACCCAAGTTTGCATCGGAATAATGTAGTTCAAAATTTCCAACAGCATTTACTACCGCACTGTCAATTGCAAGTACATCAGTCCCCTGATATCCCATTAAACGAATGGTCTGTCCTTTAATAGATAAAAAATTTCCTACAATCGTATTTTGAGCATTTGTATCAAGAACTACAAGGATTAAAAGAAATATTGAAACTAAAAATTTATATTTCATGATTAGTAACTAATTTTTTATGCAGCGTACAGCTGCGCCTGTTGCTCTAACAGTTAATGGTTTAGTTCTTGAAGAAATAAGAAATGTATACATATTACTCATATTAGTTCCGCCACTTGTACCAGTAGTTGAGGTCCAATAATAACCATTAGCTACAGAGGCTGGTGTAATGTAAGAACGACCAAAATTTGTATTATTATGCCTAAATCCAGTAGCAGGAAGTTTTAAAAATGAAGCGAAGGCAGTTGTTCTATTAGTAAGAGCAGTTTCATTATCAAAATCTGATACAGTTGGAATTCTAAAACCAGGTGGACAAGGATTATTTATGCCATTAAGTCCCTGCCACAGAGAGTTATTAAAATTAGTCATCCAATCACCAAATGTATTTGGAGTTGTTGGATTATTGCCCCGGGTTATTTGACCATTATTATATCCATTAGGATCGTTATTATCGGGAGTTGCTCTATCAATAATAAATTTTCTATGAAATCTTTCTTTTTCTTCCACATAATCGTCATTAATAGGTTCTACAGTAGTTGTTGATGACCATTCAAATCGATGAGGATTATCAGGTAACCACATTGGTACATAATTTCCTTGCGAATTAAAAAACTGTTCGGGGTTATACACTAATGGTCTAGCCTTTTCATGTCCATCCGAAGCTCTGCCCCATTGATACATATCCCCTGCACCTGTTTGATCATCAATATTTGCAGGAAAGTTATTTGCTCCTAAATTAACTGCCATCCATTTTCTGCCTGTAACAGGGCTTACTACTACAGCATGCTCATAAGATATTACATTACCATAGGTGGTACCTGACGTGGTAATAGCATATGCTACTATAAAATAATTTATACCAGGCGTTAATCCGCTAAGGGTACATGTAATTGTTCCAGTGTTTGAATTTGTCGTAGCGACATTGCCATTAGTTGATGAAATATAGGTGGGTGTACTTGTTCCCCATAATATACCACTTTCAGTAACTGTAGTTTGGCCATTATTTATTACATAACTTGTTAGATTAGCAGAACTAATGTCACGTGTTGTTGCGCTTATTGTAAAAGTCTGTGGATTTGCACTTTTAAAAAGTATCTTTGGAGTTCCCGGAACTTGACCAAGTCCAGAATTACAAATGAATAAGAATAAAACGAATAATTGTTTAAATTTCATATTTTATTGTTCAGAAACCATTGAATGGTAAATGGTCGTACCCATTACTATAAAAGTATAAACAGTCTGCTTGCCTCCTGGTGTAGTATAATTACCTAAACTTACTACATTAAAGTTAGTGTGTGTGAAACTTGATAAACCACTTACAGTTCCTTGCACTGCCAAAGTATAGGTTCCTCCATTTTTCATACCACTCAACGTAAATGCACCAGGACTTTGTGATGTGTAGGCCAAATTACTTAGAGAAAAATTTATAATTCTAGTAGTGAAAGGAGAAGCTTCAGCGTTTGTCACTGCGGCTTTGAATGATTTTTCACCAGCAATGGTTTGTGCTCCATTAGTTAAAACGCCGCCATTTGTAGCATCTGCTGCAGCTAAATTTAAAGTAGTACCGCTAACTGTTGCTCCAGCAGCATTGGAAGTAGTATTTATTGCTCCTACACTAGTTACACCTCCAGAAGCAACTTGCCAAGAGGCAGTTCCGTCTATATTCGAAGCTGTTAAAACAAAACCAACTGTTGGTGTTCCACCAGCTACTTTTAATGTTCCAGTATTTAATGAAGTAGAAGATATATTACCTGATGATACAACTGAGGTAGTAGTTACAGCACCTGCAGCAAAACCACCAGTGTTATCTCTTTGAACTAATGTGCTTGCAGTATTATTTGCAGTAGCTGATAATACAGAGGATGCTACGGTAGTGATAGTTGATGATAGTACACCACCTACCGTATTTACTCTAGGCAACTCTGCAGTACCTGTTAAGTCTCCAGCTAGTTTTATTATTCCCTTTTCAGTTAATGTAGCATCAGTAGCACTAATAGAGATACCCCTACGTGGGTTGTCCCAACTTCCTGATGTTGTTGCATCTATTTGTATGCCAATACCTTGAGCTATATCATCAAGTTTTTGATCAAATGCCTCATAGTCTGAACTTGATAATAATCCTGTTATAGTGCTTGTTGCACTTGGTATAGAAGTAGTAATTGCATTTGTAATTCTTCCTTTACTATCTACTGTAATTATTGGAACACTAGTAGATGTTCCGTAAGTGCCACTAAATACTCCGCTGTTTGCAAGTGTTGCAACGCCTGATACATCTGCTGTTCCATTAAACGCTTCACTTATATAAGTTATATCTCCTGTAGCTGATATGGTCCTACCCGTTGTTAATGTATTGGCATTAGAAGCAGTACCACTTAAGGTACCAGCAATTGTTCCTGTTGAAAAACCACCACTACCATCTCTTCTAACAATTGTGTTTGCAATATTAGAGGCAGTTGCGGAGTTTACATCTGATGCTATGGCTGTGATACTGGCCGTGTTTGCAGCAATCGCACTTGTGTTGCTTGTGATGCTCGCAGTATTTGCAGCAATAGCACTGGTATTGCTTGTGATGCTCACCGTATTTGCTGTTATGGCACTTGTATTGCTTGTGATGCTTGCTGTGTTGGCAGCAATCGCACTTGTGTTACTTGTGATGCTTGCCGTATTTGCTGTTATTGCATTTGTGTTGCTTGTTATGCTTGCCGTATTTGCAGCAATCGCATTTGTGTTACTTGTTATACTTGCAGTATTGGCAGCAATTGCACTTGTGTTGCTTGTGATGCTTGCTGTGTTGGCAGCAATCGCACTTGTGTTGCTTGTGATGCT
>CAJBLA010000280.1 GCA_903953815.1 uncultured Bacteroidota bacterium
AAACATTCGATCAATAGGTAATTTATCCGCCCCAGCAATTTCACTTAATCTTCCAGAAGCTACGCGTGTTTCAAAATCCATCTGCCATAATCTAAATTTCGCATGCAAATATCCTTGAACAAAATAAGCGTCTTGGTCATGCTCCGCATAAATATGTGGCACTAATCTATCATCTACATAAACATCCACATTGCCTAGTAATTCATTGGCTACGATAGATGCATCAAAATTGGCATCTATCTTCTCGGCATTCTTCCAGAAGCCATGCTGCGGAGATAAAAAATACCCTAATCTTGGTGCTTTTGCATTTCCTATTTTTAGTTGAATATTTAAAGTAAATACCAATGCTGTGGTTACAATAGCGGATGCTATCAGTGGCAATAAACGCATAACGATAATTTAGACAACTAAATTACGCATTATTTATAAGTTCTTCCTTAAAAAAAGTTAGGAAGTCCGCCAAGGGTAAATAAGGATATTTTGATTGAAGCAGTTCTGTTTTTAACAGGCACTTTTGTAAAAAGGCCTGATGTGCAATAGATGCTTTATTAAATGGCTTGTGCTGTTTCGCTAATTGCAACTCGGCCACCTCGCCCATGATTAATTGCGTATCCTCAGTAAAATAAGTACTAACTAATTTGTCCCAAACATAATTGGTCGCTGCATAATTGGGATGCACTAAATCCTCCGCATAAAAACGATAATCACGTAGGTCATCAATCACATATTCATAAGCTGGGAAATAGCCTACCGCTTTTGATTTTGCAATTACATCATGCACTGCATAAATAAGCACTGACTTACTTCGGTTATTCTCAATTAACCCCTCTCTCAAATGTCGTACTGGGCTAATCGTAAAAATGATGTGAATATTTTTATTAAATGACTGCAGTGCTGAAACTATTTTTTGCAATTGTAAAGACAGTTCCACAGGATCCATTAATTTTTTTTCAAACCATTGGGCGGGTGCTTTATGGTTATTGGCTACAACGAGTCCAGCACCGCTAGGTGCAACATCGGTTAAGCAATAAAGCCAAGCGGAACCTAATGTAATGACTAATTTATCAGCTGCTTTTAAATAAGTATGTGCATCGCTAATGGAATTATTTATTTTTTCAAGCGTAGCCAAAGCTGTAATATCAGAAAATCGGGTATGATGATGCCAGCTATTATACAAATCATTGAGTTCAAATAAATCTGTAGCAACATATTGCTTGTTATCAATATAATCCTGCAATGCACCTATTACACTCGTTGGATTAAATAAAATACCATGAGGATTTTCCTTCACCTGGAATAAATGTCTGTGTAATTTAGCACCTATATTTTCAGTAAAGCAGGACCCCATTAACATGATCTTATCTTGATAATGAATGGTCGTAGCTGACTTATTCGCTTCTAAGGTTAATTTGAATTTCATTTAAACATCCTTTGCTTCATCCCTTCATACAAAATAATACCTGCGGCGACTGAAACATTAAAAGAATCAAAATTAGTCGCCATTGGAATTTTGAAAAAATAATCCGCTGCTTTGGCTAAAAATGGTTGTACGCCTCTGCCTTCATCACCCATAATGATACAAGCAGGGATGGTCAAATCTAATTCATGTACATTCTTATCTGCACGCATTTCACTCGTGAAAATCTGAATGCCATTTAAATGTAAGGTATCCAACGCTTTTAATAAACTACTCACCCTAACTACTTGTATGTGCTCTAATGCACCTGCACTGCTTTTAAAAGCTTCTTCATTTAATGCACCCACCCCCTTATCTGGAATAATTAATGCTTGCGCGCCACAACAATGTATACTTCTGGTAATTGCACCAATATTGCGAACATCTGTAACGCCATCCAACATCATAAAAAAGGGCGTCTCCCCCTTAGCAACGACAAAATCAATCACTTCCTGTAAGTCCATGTACTTCACCATTGAAATAAAAGCCAACACCCCTTGGTGATTCGCCTTGGTCATGCCATTCAACTTTTCAATAGGCACCAACTGTATAGGAATATTTTTGTCTAATGCCGCTTTTTTTATTTCACTTAACCCTTCTCCTTGTGCATTTTTTTGAATCAATATTTTTTCAATATTGGTATCACTTAGAAAAGATTCAAGAATGGGTTGTCGACCAATAATAAATTTTCGCTCCGTAGTTGCAGCTCGAGGCGTAAACCTACGTGGTCCATTAAAGTTTCGTTCTGGTCTGTTATTATAATTGCGTCTTTCCTCCATGATTCAAAGTTACTCTTTTTTATTTTTAAGCAATTCCCATTTAAGAATGGCAGCTACAGATATTGAATCTGTAATCTTTCCTTCCATGACCCAATTAACGGCTTCCGAGAATGGCATTTTAATGACTTTTAAATCCTCCGTGTCCTCTGGTTCCGCTTCTCCTGCTATTAAATCTTGTGCCACATAAATAATGGCAAATTCATCAGATACGGAATTGGATACATGCATTTGTAAAATTTCCGTCCATGTCCCTGCTTCAAATCCAGTCTCTTCTTTGAGCTCTCTCTTTGCTGCAGTTAACCAATCCGTTCCTTCAGGGCACCCGCCCTCTGGTATTTCCCAGCTATAGGCATCCAATGGAAAACGATATTGCCCAACTAAATAAGTTTGATCATTTGCATCAATCGCAATGATGCCAATGGCAATATTTTTAAAATGTACTTTGCCATAAATACTTTTGGTACCAGCAGGCGTAATTACATCAAACTCCGTTAAACTAATCCAAGGATTATCATACACTAGTTTATCCCCTACTTTTGTCCAAGGATTTTTTTGCGATTCCTTATTTTCATTTTGCATAAAAAATATTTTATCATAAAATAAAAAGCCCGTCCTGAATGATCGGAACGGGCCTTTATTTAAAATCATTATTTTATTTCAAACCGAAAGCTTTTTTCACTTTCGCTACGTAATCTAATTTCTCCCAAGTAAACAATTCAACTTTCATTGTTTTTGTTTTACCATCTGGGCTAGTAAATGTTTTAGTCACTGTTTCGTTCTTACGACCCATATGTCCGTAAGCAGCAGTTTCACTATACATCGGTGTTCTTAACTTTAAACGTTGTTCAATAAAGTAAGGACGTAAATCAAATATAGATTCAACCAATTTACCTATTTGACCATCGTTCATTTTTACTTTTGCAGTACCGTAAGTGTTTACGTTAATGGATGTTGGTTTCGCAACACCAATTGCATAAGATACTTGTACTAAAACTTCTGAAGCAACACCTGCAGCTACTAAGTTTTTCGCAATATGACGTGTAGCATAAGCTGCAGAACGGTCTACTTTACTTGGATCTTTACCAGAGAATGCACCACCACCGTGTGCACCTTTACCACCGTAAGTATCTACGATAATTTTACGACCTGTTAAACCAGTGTCGCCGTGTGGACCACCAATCACAAACTTACCTGTTGGGTTAATATGATACGTGATGTTATTGTTAAACAACTTAGCGTATTTCTTATATTTTGCTTTTACTCTTGGGATTAAAATTTCAACAATATCTTTTTTGATTTTCGCTAACATCTTTCCTTCTGCATCAAAATCATCATGTTGGGTAGATACAACGATTGCATCGATACGCACTGGTTCGTTTTTATCGTTGTATTCTAAAGTCACCTGAGATTTTGCATCAGGACGTAAATATTTAATTGCTTTGTTCTCTCTTCTTAATGCAGCTAATTCAATTAAAATTTTGTGCGCTAAGTCCAAAGCCAATGGCATATAATCTTCCGTTTCGTTGCTTGCATAACCAAACATCATTCCTTGGTCACCAGCACCTTGCTCTTCTTTCTTTTTTCTATCAACCCCTTGATTGATATCAGCAGATTGTTCGTGGATGGCACTTAATACACCACAGCTATCCGCTTCAAACATATATTCACTTTTGGTGTAACCAATTTTCTTGATCACATTACGTGCAATCGTTTGAACATCTAAATATGCTTTAGATTTTACTTCACCAGCCAAGATCACTTGACCAGTAGTTACTAAAGTTTCACATGCCACTTTTGATTGTGGATCAAATGCTAAAAAGTTGTCGATTAAAGCGTCAGAAATCTGATCCGCTACTTTGTCTGGATGTCCTTCAGAAACGCTTTCTGAGGTAAATAAATAAGGCATAGAGTTAGTATTTAAGGTGCAAATATATTAATAAAAGCCATTTGATTCAAATGGATACTATAAATCTGAATAATAAATATGAAGTCTCATTCTGAATCGGGAATGCTTTCCTCCTCCTAAACGAACCCTACCAATAGCTGGTTGATTTCCAAGGCTTGAACTTAAATAATCCACGCCAGCAGCTTTATTATTAGGATATGGTGGCACAAACATGATCGAATCGTTGACTGGGGCTAATATTCTAAAATCAAACATAGAGTCAGTTCTTGAGATAACGCCCTGCACATAACGACTTATATTGAAATTGTAGCTAGCCACCTTTTCGTAACCCATGATCGATTTATAAACTAATCTACCACCAAAACGGCTCAAATATTCAGGGCTAGTTGTTCCAACATAATCATTGGGCACATTCCTGATTTTTTTGGCAACAGAATCATAAACACCTAAAAATAAGTATTGCGGTGGTAACATTTGTTGGTCAATGGTTTTCAAATTAGCATCATCAGGAACCTGTTCTGCAATTAATTCAGCGCGATGAATGATCTTATTTTTAAAAGATTTCAACCCCGGCACTTTCAATTTCACCATGGTACCTGGACTTGTCTGAACATAAACCAATGAATCGTTCAATGTACCATTGATATATTTAAAGGATTCAGAAGCTGTTCTATTCCTTGTAATAAAATTCGCATCCCCTGTATTATAAACACTGTATTTAAAATAGCGAACTGCAGTATCTCTTTGTGTTGCACCAACGGCACTTGATCTAAAATACAAACCAAGCTTCGTGTTGGTATCAGTCATTCCAAGTCGAATTAATACATTATTATTTCCACTGGTGGTTATCGCAAAGCCCTTGAAATATTCACGCAAAGTTGAATCATTTTTGTATGCGTTGGTCGTATCAAATAATTTAATAAACTGCAATGCAGCAGATGGCAATAATTTTATTCTAATTTGATTATTAGCTAATTCAAAGCGACTTATTACCGAATCCCTTACTTTTTGAAAATCAAGGGTGTAAGGATTTGCTAGTGCAGAACCAGGTTTTATGTTATATGCATTTGGATAATTACTTGCATATAGTTTGCTAATTTCCAATGGCGTATTATCATCAATCTTACTAACGTTTAATGTAATCGGCTTTGTAGAGTCTCCATAAAAACCACGGTAGCTTAAAATCAGGACAGCTGAGTCAACCATGATACTATCTTTATCTCCTTGTAAATAAAATGGGAAAATTTCAGGCTTTAATTGGAAAAACATGGATGCAGTTGTAGAACCAAAAATGGGGTCATTGGTAATGTTCCCTAAAATATGTTCATCTGTTCCAAAAATTCGCATAGAATCCGCATAATCTGCGGACTGTGTTTCCACTGACAATATCGTATCCTTGGTATTTACAGCATCCATTGCAGGAAGCAAACCAAGTCCTAATTCAGAAGTACTAATACGTGTACATGCTGAAAAAATCAGGGTTAAAAAAAGGAAAAAAGAAACTTTCTTAAGGGGTTGAATTGATACCATGAATTTAATTATCATTACTTTGCTGCAAGATCGTTGTATAAATCTAAATACTCTGTTAAATCGGAATCCCAACCATTAAAAGGAACAACTTTTTTCCCTTTCACGATTGAAAATTCAGAAACTAATTTTTTATCTAATACATCAGCACCAAAAGTGATTGCATCTGCATAAGACGCGCCACCTCTAAATAGTGCTGTGTTATTTAAATCCTTAAATGGTTCTAAATCTTTGTCTTTCATATTTGTATTGATCAAAGATTTTGTTAAAAAATCCTTGCCCAATTTCTCTTCGAAAGTATTTTGACCAATAGTAAAAATCACTTTTGCATTTGAAAAAACAGGTTCTTTCTTAAATGCAGTTTTGATATAAGCAGGGATTAAACCAGTCATCCATCCACTACAATGAATAATGTCTGGAGGCCATCCAAATTTCTTCACTGTTTCCAAGGCACCTCTACAAAAGAAGATGGTGCGAAGCGCGTTATCATCAAACCATTTTTCATTTTCATCATGAAAAATTTGCTTTCTTTTGAAAAAATCCTCGTTTTCTAGAAAATACACCTGCAACCTTGCATTCGGCAAGGACGCCACTTTGATTTGCAATGGATAATCATCCCCATCAACTTGCACATTGATCCCAGATAAACGAACTACCTCATGTAAACGGTGTCTGCGCTCATTGATTACACCAAATCTGGGCATAATACAACGTACTTCTAACCCACTGTCATTACTTTTAATTGCGAGCTTATTGATAACCTCCGCAAATTCGGTCAGCTCCAAATAGGGCGACATTTCTGTGGCGATATATAAGATTCGTTTTTTTTCAGACATTCATTTTGAATTTAACTCAGAACCATCTTTGAGTCTGCAAAGTTACATAAAACCAAGGACTTTAAGAAACCACAAAAAACAGTAATAAAACCCCCTCGGCCAACGCATATCTTAACAAATGGTTGTATTTTGCAGAAGATAGGAAAATTCAACCCCAATTATGGCCAAATTTTTAAAAATAGGATTCTTCTTTTTGATTGGCATATTGCTGATTTGGTGGAGTTTACATCAAATTCCACCACAGGAATGGGACAAATTTACCAAGGCCTTGTCTAAGTCAAAATTTTGGCTAATCCTTCCTATATTTTTTATTTTAGGCCTGTCTCATTTTATCAGAGCCCTTCGCTGGAGATTGATCATGGAACCGCTGGGATACAAACCCTCCATCATGAACACTTTTTTAGCTGTGCTCATTGGCTACCTTGCCAATTTAGCCATCCCAAGATTAGGGGAGGTTTTAAAATGCACCTTGCTGGCAAAGTATGAAAAAGTGCCCGCCGAAAAAATTGTGGGCACGATTGTCGCAGAAAGGGCCTTTGATGTGATTAGCCTTGGCGTCGTTTTTTTATTAGCCCTTACTTTACAATTTAATGTCATTGAAGCTGGCTGGCAACAATTACAAGCTGGTAATGGCGCTACCACCCATTCAAATAATAACTTATTGATCATCTTAGGGATTGTTGCTTTTTTAGTAATCGTGGCTTTAATTTTATTTTTTACACTTAGGCATAAATTTGAAACTATCATCAGCCCTATTAAAAAAATCATCCAAGGTATTTGGGAAGGTGTGATGAGTGCGACCAAATTGAAAAAACATAATTTATTCTTTTTTTATTCCTTTAGTATTTGGTTTTTATATTTACTGGCTACCTATATTGGATTGTATGGAACAGAAGGAACTGCAAGTTCTTTTTCAACTGCGATTAGCTGCCTAGCCTATGCGAGTATCGGCATGATTATTACCCCTGGCGGTATTGGTGCTTATGCATACTTTATGGCCAAAGTATTAGAATTAAATGGTATTGAATATACACTTGGTTTGGCAAATGGAACCTTACAATGGTTTTCACAAGTCATCATTGTGATTGTATTAGGAGGAATTGCTTTAGTCGTACTTCCATTTATTAACAAACAACCAAAGTAAAATGCGATTAGTTGAACCCATACATCAAAAAATAAAAACGGTTGCTGAAGCAAAAAAAGCCATTGCCGCAGGAAAAGTATTGGGCAAAACTTTTGCATTCACCAATGGCTGTTTTGATATTTTACATCCAGGACATTTATATTCCTTAGCGGAAACTGCAAAGGAAGCAGATTTCTTGATAGTTGGGCTAAATAGTGACGCTAGTGTAAAACGATTAAAAGGTCCAGAACGTCCAATAAATAACACCCATGATCGTGCTTTAATTTTGGCAAATTTATTATTGGTAGATATGGTGGTGATATTTGAAGAAGATACCCCATTGGAACTAATCAGCAGTTTATTGCCAGATGTATTAGTGAAAGGCGGCGATTACACCATTGAAACTATTGTAGGTGCGAAGGAAGTCATTGCAAATGGAGGAAAAGTAATCATCAACCCTATCATTGAAGGATTTTCAACAACAAACACTATTGAAAAAATTAAAAATTCCTAATTAAGCATTTTATAATTTATCTAGTATATGCGTTTTATATTTCTGTTTTTTTTATGCGCCATTTCCCATCAATTAGTTATTGGACAAAACAGCCAAAACTGGCATTGGAAGGATTACGCGACTGATACAGTACATGGCATTAGCTTACATCAAGCTTATAAGTTAATAGCAAACCTACCACAAAAAGCAAGTACAGTTATCGTTGCCGTAATTGATGGCGGCATTGATACCAATCACGTTGCTTTAAAAAATTTACTTTGGACAAATCCGAAAGAAATTCCAAACAACAATATGGATGATGACAAAAATGGATACGTGGACGATGTTCATGGATGGAATTTTTTAGGCGGAAAAGATGGTCGTAATGTTGATAAAGCTGCCGCTGAAATGACTAGGATTTATCATCGATACAAAAGCGTCTATGATGGAAAACAAATTGACACCAACCAATTAAATTCAAAAGAAAAAGATACTTATTTGATTTGGAAACAAACAGCTAATGAAATTAATGTTGCAGAAAATGACTTAGGTGCTTTGCAATATATTAAAATGGCAAGCAATGCTATAAAAAAAATGGGGGCAATATTATTAAAGGAATTACCAGATTCAAATTTTACTACAACCAGTTTAGAATCCTACCAACCTATTGGCAGAGTGACACTTGATACCAAGATGGCTTATTTAAGAGCTGTGAAAATTTTAGGCATTGAAAAAGAAAGCACCTATCCTGAAGTTGTAAAAGATTTGGAAGAATATGTGGAAGGAAAAGAAAAAGCAGCGAGCGCAAAAGAAGAATCTCCTGCAGATATTAGAGCGGATATTATCAAAGATACTTATTTTAACTTCTCCGATAAATATTATGGCAACAATGATATCACTGGCCCCAATGCGCGACATGGAACACATGTTGCAGGACTTGTTGCTAGTATACCAGACTCCAGTTGGCAGGTAAATAATTTATACCCTGCATTAAAAATAATGGGGATACGAACAGTTCCCGATGGCGATGAATACGATAAGGATATTGCATTAGCCATCAGATATGCGGTAGACAATGGCGCAAAAATTATCAATATGAGTTTTGGCAAATCTTATTCGCCAGAACAAGCCTGGGTAGATAGCGCTATTAGATATGCGGCACAAAAAGATGTATTATTAATTCACTCCGCAGGAAATGAATTTTATAATTTAGATAATAAAAAAGTGTATCCAAATACCTACTCCCCTAGTTATAAGGATACCGCAAAAAACGTCATTACAGTTGGCGCAAGTAGTGATCCAAGTTTAAATAATGTTTTATTAACTGACTTTAGTAATTACGGTGCAAAAACAGTAGATGTGCTTTCGCCAGGAAATAAAATATATTCCACATTGCCTGGTAAAAATAATTATGGCTACTTGCAAGGAACGAGTATGTCATCTCCTATTGTTAGTCATATTGCTGCCATGATTCGATCTTATTTTCCGCAATTATCTGCCCTACAAGTAAAAGAAATAATTTTAAAAAGCGTTTGGAAACCGATGGATGGTAATATCAAGTATGTCATTCCAAACAGAGACATGGATAAATTATTAATCGAAGTATGCACCACCGGTGGAATTGTTAATGCGGCCAATGCCATTGCGTTAGCAAAAACATATAAAATTTCGACACCACAGAATAACGATAAAAAGAAAAAAACTAAGAATTAGTAATTAAAAACAATATTTACCAAAATTAAAATAACATGCCTCGACCTAGTGCAAAAGAATATGGTGCCCCACATCAAAATTATATTAACTATACCAGCGGAAAAGATTATTCCATTTTAGTACAGCAATACCAAGAAAGAATTACAGAATCCTGGTCGGCAGTTCCCGTTGAAAAAACAAATTTCGCCTATGCGCCCGACAAGTGGACTATCAAACAAATGCTGCAACACGTCATAGATACGGAAAGGATTTTCGCTTATCGCGCCTTGGCGATTGCAAGACAAGAACCGGCTGCTTTATTAGGATTTGACGAGAATGAATATGCAAAAAATGGAACCGCTGCAAATAGAAACTGGAAAGACATGTTAATAGAATGGCGTGTAGTTAGGCAATCTACCAATTTACTATTCGCCTCTTTTACGGAGGAACAAATGAAATCTATGGGGACGGCAAGTGGTCATCCTATTTCTGTAAATGCTTTAGGATTTATCATTTTTGGACATGCACTTCATCATTTGCATGTGCTAAAGGAGCGCTATGATATCTAAAATACAGGTGACCTAATAAACAAAAACCCCGTACCGATTACTCGGGACGGGGTTTTTTATAAAGCCAATAATTAAATTATTTTGTTCCGTAAATATGGATCGCTAATTGCACATCCTTATCTACCATACCTGCACCATAATTGATTCCAAAAACTGTTCTATCAAAAGGGAAGAAAGCTTCAGCAAAAAAACCTTTGTCATCCGCATTTCTTATGATTGCAGTAAAAGTAACCGGTGCCTTAATACCTTTTAAGTTTAAATCACCTTTAATCGTAGCTCTATCTGCATTAATGTATTCTACTTTGTTGATCGTAAAAGTAGCTTCGCCAAATTTTGAAATATCAAAAAAGTCAGCAGAAGATAAGTGACCTTGTAATTTTGGTCCACCACCCTCATCTGTTACTTTTAAACCAGCAACATCAATGACAAAACTGCCACCCACTAATTTACCACCATCTACTTGAACAGATCCTGATTTAACTGGGAAAAATCCAGTGTGGAAATCACTCTTTTTTGAACCAATCCAATCCACTTTGCTTCTTTGTGCATTTACAGTAAATGTAACTGCTGCGTTAGATTTGTCTTTTTTTGTAAAAGCCACTAAGGATAATGAAGTTGCTACCATGACAACTGCGAAAATGATTTTTTTCATATTTATTTAATGTTTTAGATTATTGAGTCAACTAAAATACGCAAAAAAATCACGATTTCAATAGGCCCACTTGTTATATAATATTTAATTGATATTAAAGTGTAAATATATAAATCAATGTTTAAACAACAAAATATATTTTTGGATAATTCTATGCGTATAATCTAGTATCTTCGCCAAAATTTAGATTTTATGAATTTGCATGAATATCAAGCAAAAGAATTACTTAAAAAGTATAATGTTCCAGTACAAGAAGGTATCGCAGCTGAGTCTGTGGACGCTGCAATTACAGCTTACCACAAAATAGCAGGCGAAACAAACAATAAATTTGCTGTAGTTAAAGCGCAAATACATGCCGGTGGACGCGGTAAAGGTAAAATAGTAGGCACTGAACAAAGAGGTGTAGCCGTTGGTAAATCAGCAGCCGATATTGAAACCTTTGCGAAAAACATTTTAGGTGGTACGTTAGTTACTATCCAAACTGGCCCAGCAGGTAAATTAGTTTCGAAAATACTCGTTGCACAGGATGTCTATTATGAAGGCCCTCAGCCGACCAAAGAATTTTACTTGTCTATTTTATTAGATCGTTCCAAAGGAATGAATGTAATTATGTATAGCACGGAAGGTGGAATGGATATTGAGGAAGTCGCACATAATACCCCTGAAAAAATATTTAAAGAATGGATACACCCTGGTGGTGCATTGCAAGGTTTCCAAGCACGTAAGATTGCTTTCAACTTAGGATTGAGTGGTGACGCTTTAAAAAGTTGTGTAAAGTTTGTAACCAATTTATACAATGCCTATGTTGGTTTGGACTGCGGTATGCTTGAGATTAATCCCCTATTCAAAACAAGTGATGATAAAATCATTGCTGTGGATTGTAAAATGAATATTGATGACAATGCTTTAATGCGTCATCCAGATTTATTAGAAATGAGAGATGTTAGCGAAGAAGATCCAACTGAAGTTGAAGCTGGTGAATACAATTTAAACTTTGTTAAATTGGATGGTAATGTAGGTTGTATGGTAAACGGTGCTGGACTTGCCATGGCGACTATGGATATGATTAAATTAAGTGGTGGTGAGCCCGCTAACTTTTTAGATGTCGGCGGTACTGCGAATGCACAAACTGTGGAAGCAGGTTTTAGAATTATTCTGAAAGATCCTAATGTAAAAGCGATTTTAATTAACATCTTTGGCGGTATCGTTCGTTGCGATCGTGTTGCTGCTGGTGTCATTGAAGCCTTCAATAAATTAGGTGATATTAATATTCCGATCATTGTGCGTTTACAAGGCACCAATGCTGTGGAAGCTAAAAAATTAATTGACGAAAGTGGATTGAAAGTTCAGTCTGCCATTCAGTTGAGCGAAGCAGCTGCTTTAGTAAAGCAAGCCGTCGCTTAGTTTTTCATAAGCCATTTTCGAAGAAAATAATGGCTTATGAAAAACTCTCTTATGATTTTTAAAATACCCCCGATCGCTCGGGGGTATTTTGTTTTCATACGCCATTTTTATAAAATATAAAATGCTACTTAAAACTCTTTGATGATTTTAAAATACCCACGATTCATCGGGGGTATTTTGTTTTATATCCATTTTATAAAATATAAAATGCTACCCTCCATTCACTAGTTTTACTTCCGTTAATGCACTAAAGGAATATACCTGACCGGTGGCTACCTCAACACATTCAATACGTATACGGCGCTTTTTACCACGCCTAAATATTTTTCCATGTAAGGATTCAAATAATGTGCCCTCTGCAATATGAGCAACTAGTGCCACGCCCACTTTTTTTACTTCATTATACTTTCTCAAAACCAATAAAAGTTTGGTTTCCCCATTCGCTGTGGCAGCAGGATTTAATAAAGTTTTGCTTAATGCTTTTTTTATATCATCAGGGAATATCCCTTGTTGTATAAATTGTGCAAGTAAATGTCCGTATATACCTTTCCATTCTTTGCCATGCGCATCCACCCTATTTCTATATTGTTCATAACATAATAGATGAGCTAATTCATGAAGTAAAGTGATTAGGAATTCATACTTATTTAAATTTCCATTGACTGATATTTTATGATTGGCGCCTTGGAAAGCATGGCGGTAATCACCTAACACAGACTTCCTTGCTTTGGTCACTGTTAAATGAACTTTGTATTGATTTATTAAGACAACAACAGGTTCAAATGCACCATCTGGCAAGTAGGCATTGAGCGCGTATAAAGGATGTTCAACTTTTGCCAAGAAAAATATTTAATGCGTTTGAAAAACTAATTCTTTTTTGTTGCCCAACGAATTTCAAGCCATGAATACAACAAATAAATTCCCATGCAAACAGATAAAGTGGGAATACCCACCTTTGTTTCTTGCGTTTTAGCATATATTAATGCAGCAATTGCAAATACGCCCAATTTTAAAAGTGTCCCTAACATTACAGAACGAATCATTGCATTCGGGTTATTCTTATCCATTTTTAAAAAACGTACATACCCATAAATTGCCATGAAAAATAACATAGTATTTACCACAACGATAAAGTAGTAATTAAAATACAGGACATTTTCCATGAATAATAAACACATCGTATTTATCAGTGCGAAAAGAGAAAGTATGGGGATTATTTTTTTTATAAACATGCTATTTATTTTGTTTCTTTTATGATTCTGTATAAAGTAAAAAAAATAAAGGCAAATGGCAATATCCAAATCAACATTGGTTTCAAACCCCAATAGGCATCTCCTTTTTTACCAATATATAATAACAGCAATAATCCAGCAATCAATTGCGACCCTAAACCGGCATAATTAGCCCAAACAGTGACTGGCTTATTTTTTTTATTTTGGTTCGTATTCACAAAAATAATTAATCATTTGAAAGTATACTTTCGGGTAATTTCAATGGAATTGTATCTAATTGCTTTGCATTTCCTTCCGATAGCACTTTTTTTATTCCTTCTAAATATTGTTCCTTGTAGTGTAGGGTTTGCTCTAGAGAATCAGTCCTTATTTTTAATAATTGAAGTGCGGTTTGACTCTCTTTGGTGCCGTACCCTGGAATATAATACTTGAGTGGGGTAAATGCAATTAATGCAATGGTTAATCCTACTAACAATATAAAACTCACACTAAAGCCAATATAAACGGAAGTCCTGGATAGTCTGAATGCAACTACCTCATCATAAGTATCATCGTTCATGATCACCAAACGATAGGTATTACTAGTCCGTTTAAAAGTGTTATTATCGTCTAAAATTGCCATATTAAAAGTTGCAACCTAAAGATACAAAATAAACAGAATTAATTGTATTTTTAGTCGTTATTCGTCCTACCATGAAATTGTTGCAGTTCCCATTAAAATATTGGCCTTATCGACTCCTTGTGCTAGGCTGTATTTTTATTCTACATAATAGTGTAATTGCGCAGGATTCTTCCAAATCAATACTAGATATCAATAATTCTAAGTTGATTAAAAAAGTAAACAGTGTATTGGACAGCAATCAAAAAAAGATAAACAACTTTATTTTTAAAAAAATTGATAACGCTAAAGCCAAATTAGACAGTACCACACGGAAGTTCATCCCCTACGAAGAAGAGCGACCACTTCCCTATGAAATTCTTACAAAGAAAAAATACACACTCGGCCGACGCGCTTATCAAAATACAGTTTCAAAATTTAATTATATTTTCCACGCAAATGAGGAACTGACCCAAATTATTAAAGATGCGCGCACATATGTAGAGGAGGATTACACCACTTTAATTCCATTTTACGATTATGACCTAGCCAATACTTCTAAAAAAGATATAGACTCCATTATATATAGGTGTAATGCTAATGTGGTGTTACATGATTTAAGAAGCAATTGGGTGGACGATGCCTATTTGTTATTAGCCAAAGCCTACTTATTTCATAAAAACTTTGACACCGCAGGGAGTTTACTCCAATACATCAACTATGCTTTTGATACAAAGGAAGCAGGAATGGATATACCCATTGGCAGTAATTTAAGAAATACCAAAGGCCAATTCAGTATCGCCACTAAAGAAGATAATAAATTTTATGAAAATAGAAATATCAGAAATGAAAGCATGCTTTGGCAGGCAAGAAACTATTTTGAAATAAATTCACTGAATGAGGGCTTAAGTTTATTGCAGTTATTAAAAACGGATGCATTTTTCCCTAAACGATTACACCCCTTCTTATTTGAACAATTAGCATATGGTTATTATCAAAGTGAAATTTATGACAGCGCCGCTACTTATTTAACCAAGGGTTTATCCAATGCCACTGATAAGTTTTCCAAAACAAGATGGTATTATCTCATTGCACAATTATGGGAAAAATCAGATAATCTGGCCAATGCTTATTCTTGGTATAAAAAAGCACACAGTGATGCATTAAATCCATTAATCAGTGTATATGCAAAAATCAATTTAATAAAAATCGATTTTAAGCAGGCAAAAACACCCTGGCTTGAATTAGCCAATTCCTTAAAACAAATGTCAAAAAGGGAAAAATACAAACCTTATACTGATATTATATATTTTGAAATGGCAAAATTAGCGATTCAGAATAAAGATATTGAAAGGGCAAATGAATGGTTATTAGTTTCCATCAAAAAAAATGAAAATGGCTTAAAGCAAAAACAAAAAGCATTTGAGTTGCTGGCAGATATCAATTATAAATCAAGTAATTATGCTGTTGCTACATTGGCCTATGATAGTTTAACCTTGATATTAAAAAATAACCCCGATTTTGAAAAAATAGCGCTACGTAAAAAATGGCTGCCATTAATACTTAAAAACGATATTACAATCCAACAACAAGATACGCTTCAATATATATACACCCTTGCGGAAAATTTGCAGAAGGCGTATTTAAATAAATGGGAACTAGATGAAAAAAATAAAACCGAAAAATTAAGTACCCTATTTATGGATGAAGTTAAACAAGCTGCATTAGCAAAGGAGGCTTTAACCAACCAGGGGAACAATAATAATTTTGGCAATAATGGTTTTGGAAATAATTATGGTAGCAATAATGGGGGTAATAATGGCTTTAGTAACACTTCCAATAATTACGGTAATAATAGCACAGGCTATAATAATACGAATAACCAATCTCAAGACGTAAGTGGTATAAGTGATTTTTATTTTGAAAATAAAAATACTGTTGAAATTGGAAAACAAAACTTTGCACAAAAATGGGGTAACCGCCCAAATGTTGATCAATGGCGCAGAAAAACAAGCAGCGCAATTGCATATAAAACAAACAACCTATCAGATGTCACGCAATCTAGGTATACAACTGATAGCAATAGCAAAACTTCTGCATCCATTTCGACCACAGAGATTACCAAGGAAAAAGCAACTGCTCTCCAACTCATTAGTAGCAAAGAAGAACTAACTAAATCAACGGTGGAACTAAATAAAAGTAGTTTTGAAAATGCACAAATATTTTTATTTCAGCTCAATGATTTTGAAAAAGCCCTACCCTTATACCAGAAAGTAATTAATTTAAATATTGACGATACCATTACCGAAAGGAGCTTACTCGATTTAGCAAGTGAGTATATTCATCAAGGGAACCGAACCACTTCAGACAGCCTCATTGCAATTGTAGAAGCAAAATTTCCAAAAGGAGTTTATATAACAAAAAAGACAACCATCCAAAATAAAAAGTCGCTAGAAAAACAATTAGAGGCCGATTATAAAGAAGCTTATTTTTTAGCACAAATTGGGAATTGGACAACCTTATCCAATAAAGCAACCCAATTGGACGCACAACTAAGAAAAACAAAGTGGTTTGCCCCCTATCAATTTTTAAAGGTGAAAATGTATGCGCAACAGCGAATGGACAGTTTAGCTTTCGTGTTATTGGATTCAATTATATACCTGCACCAAAATGAAAGTATAAGAGATCGTGCAAAAAATGTTATCGAAGAACTTAAAAAAAGGAAAGAGACTGAGTTGTATTTATCCAAATTGAACGCAGACAGCTTGAAAACAATAGCAACTGCAAAAAAACCAATTGTAGAAAATATAAAACAAGGCTCCGAAAATAAAACGCCTGCCATTAGTCCTACAATTGATTCCACCAATAAAGATGCCATAGATGCTGGTTTGTTTTTTACCAAGGACACCTTAGAGCCACATTATGTTGCGCTACTTACGAATAATATAAAGGAAATTCTGGTGAAGGAAATGGTCACCGCCCTCGGCTACCTGAATAAAGAGGATTTCAAAAAACAAAATTTAGATGTAACTTACCTTGAATTTGAACCCAATGTTTTTGTTGTTTGGATTGGGCCTTTTGAAAATTTAAATAGCAGCAATGCTTATTTAAATAAAATTAAAGGACGACTAAGCACTGAAATAATTTCGTTTGTACAAAGTAAACAATATGAATTATACATTTTAGGGAAGTCTAATATTTTACAAATTAAAAATAGCGACGATCTTAAAAAATATAAAGGCTTTATGAACAATAATATTTATAAACAATAAAGGATTATAAGTGAAACCAAATAACCATCCAACAGAAAAAAAACCTAAAAATTGGGTACGCCTATTTTGGAAATATTACTTTATAACCGCAGGTGTCATTTTATTGTTTTTGTTGATGCTTAACTTTGGTTGGATTGGAGATATGCCCGACTTGGATGATATTGAAAACCCCACTGCTTCGCTAGCAAGCCAAGTATATGCACAGGATGGTACACCCATGGGCAAGTACTATTTAGAGGATCGCATCAGTGTTAAATATCGCGATATCAGTCCCTATTTAATTCAAGCTTTAGTAGCCACCGAGGATAAACGATTTTATGATCACTATGGCATTGACGGGGAAGGTTTATTACGTGCCGTCGCCTTTTTAGGAAGCAAAGGCGGTGCCTCTACCATTAGTATGCAAACCGCTAAAAATTTATTTACCAATAACTGGGGTACTAAAAACAAATTATTACGTGTCATACAAAAAATTAAGGAAAGTATTATTGCCATTAAGCTAGAACGAAATTTTACCAAGCAAGAAATTTTAACCTTATACTTAAACACCGTTCCATTTAGTGATAATTTATTTGGTGTGAGTAACGCATCTCGTACCTTTTTTCAAAAGGAACCAGACCGCTTAAGCGTTGAAGAAGCTGCATTGTTAATTGGTATGATTAATGCGCCAACGAAATACAACCCTAATCGCAACCCTAAACTAGCATTGGAAAGACGCAATTTGGTAATCAATCGCATGGCAGAACAAAAATATATAAGCGATGACCAAGCAGCACAATTCAAACAATTACCCATTGTAACCAATTATCGAAAATTAGATGAGAATAATGGATTAGGCCCCTATTTTAGAATGACCCTTGGGGAGTACATGAAAAAATGGTGCAAAGAACATAAGAAAAACAATGGCGATCCTTATAACTTATATCGTGATGGATTAAAAATATACACGACCATCAATCCGCGTATGCAATTATATGCAGAGGAAGCCGTTGCAAGACATATGGCTTATTTACAACGCGAGTTCAACAAACAAAGTAATATTAAAACAGGTAGTGTTTGGAAGGATTTTAGCGCGCAATTGGAATTAGCCATCAAGCAAACGGATCGTTGGAGAAATGCAAAGAAGGAAGATCAAGAAGATGTTGATATTAGAAAAACTTTTGACGAGCCTGTAAATATGCGCGTTTTTGCTTGGAACAAAAACCGATTTATTGATACGATCATGAGCCCATTGGATTCCCTAAAATACCACAAGCAAATATTGCAAACGGGGTTTTTAGCGGTTGATCCTTTTACAGGCGAAGTGAAAGCGTGGGTAGGTGGTGTAGATTTTAAAACATTCAAATATGACCACGTAAATATTAATACCAGGCGTCAAGTGGGATCTACCATTAAACCATTATTGTATTCTTTGGCCATTGAAAAATCAGGCTTTACACCATACACAATTGTTCAGGACCAACAACAAAACTTTGAAGGTTATGGCATGGTACCCAATACTTCAAGAACATGCACCGGATTAGCCATGCCAATGGCACAAGCACTAGCTGAATCACGCAACTGTGCATCGGCCTATATCATGAAACAAATCAATGGTAATGGAAATGAAGCAGCGAAACAATTTGTTGAATACTTAAAAAAATGTAATGTACAAGCAGATATACCCGCTTATCCTTCTCTAGCCCTTGGTGCTGTTGAAATTTCACTATATGAAATGGTACAAGCATACACCATGTTCCCTGGTGGTGGTTATAATGCGCAACCTTTATTTATTAATCGAATTGAAGATAAAAATGGAAATGTACTTGAAAGTTTTTCTCCACAAAGAAGAAAAGTTATTAATGAAACAACTGCTTATTCAGTAGTAAGCATGATGCAAGGAGTAATTTCAAAAGGGACGGGGCGTAGTTTGTATTCTTATGATATAAAAGCGCAGTCTATTGCAGGAAAAACAGGTA
Source organism: uncultured Bacteroidota bacterium (assembly GCA_903953815.1). Classification (GTDB taxonomy): domain Bacteria; phylum Bacteroidota; class Bacteroidia; order Chitinophagales; family Chitinophagaceae; genus Sediminibacterium. The sequence goes on from CAJBLA010000280.1 coordinate 19,498, forward strand.
CCACTAATGATAATAGTGATTTATGGTTTATGGGCTATACCCCCCAAATATTAGCAGGCGCATGGGTAGGTTGTGATGATAGATATATTCGTTTTACGGATAATTATTTTGGGCAAGGTGCACATGCTTCCTTACCTATTTGGGCCTATTTTATGAATAAAGTAACCTCCGACCCTGCATGCAATCTTGATCCAAACGCTAACTTTGATCGTCCTTCAAATATGGCTGGCGACTTTAATATCAACTTTGTAAACTCAGATAGCACCGAACTTGATACGGAAGTGCCCACTTTAATAAATGATGAAGAAATTAAAGGAGAATCGGATTATGAAATT
>CAJBLA010000281.1 GCA_903953815.1 uncultured Bacteroidota bacterium
AAAGGCTGTGGAAATACCCCTGTAACAAAAACAATAATCAATAAAACGATTAATACAATTTGAGCAGGTTTATTGATTGTTTGCATTTGATTAATCTGTGTACTTACTTCACCGTAGGCGACTTTTTGAACCATATTTAAGGTATAGATCGCTGCCAATATGATACTTACGCCTGCAGCAGCCCCTACCCAAACATTATACTGGAACAAACTATTAAACATTAAAAATTCACCTACAAAAGCATTGGTTAATGGTAGTGCGATATTGGCTAAAGAAAAACCAACCAATAAAATAGCCAGTGTGGGTTGTTTTTTTGCTAGCCCGCCCATTTGTTGCATGGATCTAGTACCCGTTTGTTGTTCAATGATATCTGCGACAATCCATAATCCCAGAACATTAATGCCATGTGAAAATAATTGAAACATTGCCCCTTGTATACCAATTTGATGATGTGAAAATATAGCCGCATTCATTAAACCAATATGTGCAATAGATGAATAAGCAATTAAACGTTTAATGTCATCTTGACGAATCGCAATAAAAGAAGCATATAAAATACCGATCACCGATAAAATAACCACCATATTAATATGTGCAACAAATGCGGTTGGAAACAAAGGCAACAACCATCTAAGAATTCCATACAAACCCATTTTAACCATCACCGCACTCATGACCATTGTGACGGCAGTTGGTGCTTGCTCGTAGGCGTCAGGCTGCCAAGTATGTAAAGGAAAGATGGGCATTTTGATGGCAAAAGCAATAAAAAATAATGCAAATGCAGTGACTTGCTGACCACCCGTTAAGTTGGCCTTTGCAAAGGATTGTATCAAAAAGCTTTGATCACTGGTATGCATATAAACATATACAATCCCGATAAGCATCATCAAGGAACCCAAAAATGTATAAATGAAAAATTTAAAGGTAACAGCAATCCTTTTTTCACCACCCCAGATAGAACTTAAAAAATAAACTGGGATTAACGCTAATTCCCAAAAAAAGTAAAATAATAAGGCATCCCCTGATAAAAACACACCCATCAACCCGCATTGTGTAAAAAGCAATAAGGAAAGAAAAATATTTTTTTGCTTGGGCTGATTTTGTGAAGTCGCAATAATAATTGCCGGAAAACTAATTGCAGTTAATAATACTAAAATTTTTGCTAAGCCATCTGCATGTAATAAAAAATGCGCATTTAACACTGGAATCCATGGTGCATTAAAATCAACGGCCCCTTTACCTGCTACTACTATTGCGGCTACCAAAGTCCCTAATGTAGAAACAATCGCTATCGTATTTGCCGATTTATCATTTTTAATAAAAAGTAATAATAAGGCGGTAACAAAAGGAATTAATATAAATGATAGTAACATATAGCTTATTAAAATAATTATTTAATCGAATTGTGAAATAAACGCAATAGTAAAGTGTCATTAAACCAAAGTAAAAACAATAATACAATTGCTAAAACCATAAATAAAATATAATACCCTACTTGTCCATTTTG
>CAJBLA010000282.1 GCA_903953815.1 uncultured Bacteroidota bacterium
ACTCCTCGGTTAATTTTGGGAACACCGCTTCACTACTTGTGGTACTAAAAGCAATGACTAATGGGGACGTGATATGTTTTAATAATGAGGGTACGCGTTTGCCTAAAATAATAAATCCAACCCCTAACAATACCACCCATAAAACACCGATACCGAATAAAAAGTACATTAAATATTTACCGTAAAATATAAAAATGGCCAACCCCTTTGTGGCAATCACTGCAGCAATGGCCCCAAACACACCCAATGGTGCAAAATTCATCACATAGCCTACCATTTTTAAAATAATATGAGAAACTGTTTCCAATGCTTTAATAAATCCTTTGGCCTTATCGCCTATTGCAGCGGCGGCTACGCCAAAAAAGATACTGAAAATAACAATCTGTAATATTTCATTATTGGCCATTGCCTCGAACATGCTTTTTGGAAAAACATGTTCTATAAAATTGATCATGCTAAAAGTTTGGGTTTTCCCCATGACATCTTTTGCGCCACTCATATCTGCATTGCTTAAATCAATGCCCAATCCTGGCTTAAATATATTAACTAATACTAGTCCGATTAATAAACTCACTAATGAGGCAGTTATAAACCACAACATGGCTTTACCCCCAACACGACCTACTGTTTTTAAATCCCCCAGCTTTGCAATTCCGACCACCAAAGTAGTAAATACCAATGGCGCAATAATCATTTGTACCAGCCTTAAAAAGATGGTCGTTAATAGCTTAATATTTTTAGAAAATTTTTCAATATAAACCGCATCATAATTTTTATTAATGATGTAGCCCAAAATTGCACCCAAAATCATTGCGACAACAATATAGAGGGTAAGTTTATTTGATTTTTTCATAGCATTGTTAGTACTGCAATATAAGACTTAAGTCCTAAAAAAATACCCCCATCCAAGGGTGTATTTTATATAAAAATGAAGGCATTTTTGCGAAAAAAGTACTATTTTCCAACCTAAATTGTGTTCAATTACAATTAGCTCAAAAACAACACCTTGTTTTTGAATTGAAAACCGAAACCAATAACTATGAGTTTATTTAGAAAAAAAGATTTATCCGCCATGTTAGCACAGGCAGATGATGGTGGAAAAGGATTAAAACGCACATTAGGCGCGGGTAATTTGATTGCATTAGGCGTTGGTGCCATTATTGGCGCTGGCTTATTTGTTAGAACCGCAGCCGCTGCGGGACAAGCTGCTGGACCAGCTGTTACATTATCCTTCATTGTTGCAGCTATTGGTTGCGCTTTTGCAGGATTATGCTATGCTGAGTTTGCTGCAATGATTCCAATTTCAGGAAGTGCTTATGCTTATTCATATGTAACTATGGGCGAAACAGTTGCATGGATTATTGGATGGGCTTTAATTATGGAATATGCCTTGGGCGCTGCCACTGTATCCATCGCTTGGAGTGAATATTTAAACAAGCTGCTGGGAGGGAGCATTCCTTATGAATGGAGCCACTCCCCTTTTGAAAGTATGACTGGCGCAGATGGTATATTACGTCATGGTATTATGAATGCACCCGCATTGGTAATTTTATTATTGTTAACCTTATTGTTAATTAAAGGAACACAGGAATCGGCAATTGTAAACGCAATAATTGTGTTTATAAAAGTGGCGATTGTAATTATATTTATTGTTTTGGGATGGCAGTTTATTCGTCCTGAAAACCATACGCCTTATTTAATTCCTGCAAACCAACCGCCAGTAATCGACGCTGCGGGTAAGGTGATAGCAGATTACTCAGGTGCATTTAAGCA
>CAJBLA010000283.1 GCA_903953815.1 uncultured Bacteroidota bacterium
CCGCCTAAGCAAGTGGTTAAATTAACGGTTGATGGAAAATCAATTGAACTTCCTGTATTAATTGTTCCTGGTACACATCCACAAACAGTAGGTATTGCGGTGGGTTACGGTCGTGCAGATGCTTTAGGAAAATCAGTGATTGGTACTGGTAAAAATGCATATCCTTTGGCTTGCATCGAAAATGGCAACGTTCATTTTAATTGCAGCAATGTTACTTTAACGCCAACAGGTGAAACTTATCCGGTTGCGTTAACACAAACGCATTTCCGTTATGATACTGAGCAAGGAAATCGTACGGAAGTAATGAAAGAAATTTCTTTAGCTTCTTATATTAAACATCCAACAGAAATTAGAGAAGAGCGTGATCATGAATTTAGATTGATCACGGAAGGTGGTGATAAGATGAAAGAATTTGAAGCGCTTGAAAAATTTGAAAAAGAAGCTACTATTTATCCAGTGTACGATCGTCCAGGAATTAAGTGGGGCATGAGCGTGGATTTAAATAGTTGTAATGGTTGTGGTGCTTGCGTAGTTGCATGTAACGCTGAAAACAACGTATCTGTTGTTGGTAAGCCGGAAGTATTACGTGGTCATGAAATGCATTGGTTACGTATTGATAAATATTATAGCGGTGATATGGAAAATCCAAAAGTGGTTTTCCAACCTTTAATGTGTCAACATTGTGACAACGCTCCTTGTGAAAACGTTTGTCCAGTGGCTGCAACGAATCATAGCTCTGAAGGTTTAAACCAAATGACTTATAACCGTTGTATTGGTACCCGTTATTGCGCGAACAACTGTCCTTTCAAAGTACGTCGTTTTAACTGGGCTGATTATACTGGGGCTGATAGTTTCCCTGATAACCAAAAAGGAGAAGTGAATGATGTTGTATTAGATATGAATGATGATTTATCTAGAATGGTATTAAATCCAGATGTGACTGTTCGTTCTCGTGGTGTGATTGAAAAATGTTCTTTCTGTGTGCAACGTTTACAAGCTGCTAAGTTAGATGCGAAAAAAGATTCTCGTCCAATGGTGGATGCTGATGTGAAAGTGGCTTGTCAACAATCATGTCCTACCAACGCCATCAACTTTGGTAACGCAAATGATAAACAAAGTGCAATTTCAAAAGTTCGCGTTGATAATCCGAATCGTCAGTTTTATGTGTTAGAGCAATTACACGTATTACCAAATGTAACCTACTTAGCTAAAGTAAGAAACATAGATGAGGCTGGTGAGGAGCATGCAGCAGCAGGTCATGAAGCTAAAGCGGAACACAAAACTGAAGCGGCTCATTAATAACAAAACAGAGTTTAAAAAATTAGAAATAGTTAAAGATGCATATTAAATACGAATCACAGTTGCGCGAACCATTGGTATATGGTGAGAAAAATTTTCACCAAGTTACTGAGGATATTTTGCGCCCTATTGAAGTGAAACCATCTCGTTTATGGTACATTGGCTTTTTTATTGCTGTAACACTTTTATTATTTGGGGTGTATAGCTTATACCGTGAGGTAACTTATGGTATTGGTCAGTGGAACTTGAACAAAACAATTGGATGGGGTTGGGATATTACCAACTTCGTTTGGTGGGTGGGTATTGGTCACGCGGGTACTTTGATTTCGGCTGTATTATTATTATTCCGTCAAGGTTGGAGAACTGGGGTGAATCGTGCTGCTGAAGCCATGACCATTTTCGCCGTTATGTGCGCAGGTCAATTTCCGATATTCCACATGGGTCGTGTTTGGTTAGCGTTTTTCATTTTGCCTTACCCGAACTCACGTGGTCCATTATGGGTGAATTTTAATTCACCATTATTATGGGACGTATTTGCGATCTCTACTTATTTTACTGTTTCTTTATTATTCTGGTATTCTGGTTTGTTACCCGATTTAGCTACGGTGCGTGATCGTGCGTTTACAAAATTGAGAAAAAAATTATATGGTATTGCTGCATTTGGTTGGACTGGTTCTACCAAGCATTGGCAAAGACATGAAAGTTTATCTTTAGTATTGGCTGGTTTATCTACACCACTGGTATTATCGGTTCACACAATTGTATCTTTTGACTTTGCTACTTCAGTAATTCCAGGTTGGCATACGACTATCTTCCCTCCTTACTTTGTGGCGGGTGCGATTTTCTCTGGCTTCGCCATGGTACAATCTTTATTGATTGTTGTACGTAAAGTTTTCGGATTAACGGATTACATTACGATTGGTCACATCGACTTAATGAATAAAGTAATTGTACTTACAGGATCTATTGTAGGTATCGCTTACTTAACTGAATTATTTATGGGCTGGTACTCTCAAAATAAATATGAGGGATACACTTTCTGGTATAGCCGTGCTTATTTATTTAGCCCTTATGGTTGGAGCTATTGGGGTATGATGGCTTGTAACGTTTTATCTCCACAAATTTTCTGGTCAAGAAAAATGAGAAGAAACGTGTTTGTTACTTTCTTCATGAGTATCATCGTTAACATTGGTATGTGGTTTGAGCGTTTTGTAATTATTGTTACTTCATTGTATCGTGATTACTTACCATCCAGCTGGTCCGTATATTATAGTCCTAGTATTTGGGAGATTGGTTTTTACATGGGTACGTTTGGATTATTCTTTACTTGCTTCTTCTTGTTCGCTAAATATTTCCCAGTAATCGCGGTTGCTGAAATTAAATACGTGTTAAAGAGAAGTGGTGAATCATACAAACCTGAATTTGAAAAATTGGAAGCGCAGCCGTTGGATAAATTTATTCACGACAATACGCATGCACATTAATTAAATATCGATTAAGAAAAAGATTATGGCACAAAAGAAATTTGTAGTTGGCTGTTTTGATGAAGAAAAGGTTTTATTTCCTGCAGTAAAGCAAGTGCGTGCTGCTGGGTATAAAATTAAAGATGTGTATACACCCTTTGCGGTGCATGGTTTAGACCACGCTTTGGGTATGCGCGAAACTAGCTTACACACCGCAGGTTTTATTTATGGTATTACAGGAACCACTACTGCGATTAGTGCAATCAGTTGGATTTTCACCAAAGATTGGCCTTTGAATATTGGTGGTAAACCACATTTTGCTTTACCAGCTTGGGTACCGATTATATTTGAGTTAACGGTATTATTTGCAGCGGTGGGTATGGTGATGACTTTTTGTTATTTATGTCAATTAGCACCTGGTGTTAAAAAACATCATTTTCATAAGCGTGCTACCGATGATTTATTTGTAATGGTGATTGAGTGTACCGATAAAACAAATACCGACGACTTGAAAGCTTTGTTAAGTTCCAACGGTGCAATTGAAACCGATGTTCAAGTTGCAGAAGAAGGATGGTGGTTTGGTACTTATGATAAAGAGGATAATTTATACAACGAAAAACAACTTGCATAAAAATTGCTCTTGCAACAAGCGCTAAAAACCTAGAACATTTTAAAAGAACTCGAATGAATAAATTTTTTACAATATTATCTTTAGCTACAGTAGTTGTTTTAACTAGCTGTAACGATATTAAGCGTACCCCAGGTAAAATTTATATGCCAGATATGGCGTATAGCCGCGCCTATGAAACTTACGCAGATCATAGCAACTTGGCTAGCAAAGGAATTAATTATGATAACCGTCCTGTAGCAGGTACCGTTGCACGTGGTAAGGAATTGCCTTTCCCATACGCGATGGATAAGCCAGGTGATTCAACCAACTATGTTGCTTCTAAAATGGTACCGAATCCAATTGATTCCTTAAGTGCAAAAGATGCTGCTGAAGCAGAGCGTTTGTATTTAATTAATTGTGGTATTTGTCATGGTGCAAAATTAGATGGTAATGGTCCTTTGTACAAAGATGGTAACGGTCCATATGCTGCAAAGCCAGCTACTTTAGTAGGGGATGCGAAATATGAAAATATGCCTGCTGGTCAAATGTTTTATTCTGTTGCGTACGGAAAAAACTTGATGGGTTCTTATGCATCACAATTAAGCAGACATCAACGCTGGATGATTATTAAATATATTAAGAATAAACAAACGAAGTAAGATGGCATCTATTAAAGAGCAATTTGAAATTCCTGGTACACTTAAAACATGGTCTTATGCTTTAATAGGCATAGGTGGTGCTGCATTATTATATGGCATGTTTACCAAAGGATTTAGTTCAGACGAACATGAGCAAGTGCATTTTTGGGGAACCTTAATGTACAATACTATTTTTTGGACTTTAGTAACCAATGCTGCTATGTTCTTTTTGTGTTTTAGCACCATGGCGATGGCTGCTTGGATGCAATCATTCCGCAGAATTGCAGAAGCAATTTCTACTTTAGTGCCCATCTTTGGTGGTATCACTTTAATGGTATTATTATATGTAGTGCTTTCTCACAATCATCATATTTATCATTGGTTGGATGCGGAAGCAGTAGCGAAGGATCCTATCTTAAAAGGTAAAGCAGGTTTCTTGAATCCTACTTTCTTTGTAATTTGGACTACATTAACCATTGCACTTTGGAGTTATTTTGGATACAGAATGCGTCAAATTAGTTTGGAAGCCGATGTGGCTCCAATGGATGCAGCCACTGCACATAAATATAATGTGCGTAGCATGGTTCGTTCAGGTTTCTTTTTAGTGTGGTTTGGATTAACAGTAGCAAGTACTGTTCCTTGGTTATGGTTAATGAGTATTGATGCACATTGGTATTCAACCATGTATAGCTGGTATACTTTTGCAAGTTCATTTGTGGCAGGTATGGCCTTGATTGCACTTTGGTTAATCTACATGAAAAATAAAGGGTACATGGAATTATCTACCAGCGAGCATTTGCATGACGTGGGTAAATTCATGTTTGCATTTTCTATCTTCTGGACGTATTTGTGGTTTTCACAATACATGCTTATTTGGTATGCGAATATCCCTGAGGAAACCATCTATTTTAAAAATAGAGTGCAAGGTGCTTATAAGCCTATCTTCTTCTTAAACTTATTTATCAATTTCCTTTGTCCTTTATTGATATTAATGAAACGCTCTGCGAAAAGAAACTTTACATTAGTTGCTTTCATGGCAGTGCTTATATTATTTGGTCACTGGATTGATTTTTATCAAATGGTGATGGGCAGTTTAATGAAGGAGCATGTTAGTTTAGGTTGGTTGGATTTTGGTATTCTAGCATTCTTTGTGGGTGTGATGATTTTGATGGTAGCACGTTCATTGGCCAGCAAGCCGTTGATTGCAAAATACCATCCATTTTTAAAGGAAAGTATCCTTCACCAAGTTTAATAAATTATCGATTAAGAAAATATTAATACGACTATGACTTTATATTTATCTGTAGCAATTATCGTTCTCATCTTTGTGGTAATTTTCCAAATTGCCAAAGCGAGTGAGTATGTATCCATCTTAAAAGGTGAGGAAGCGAGCCGTCAACAAAACAACAAAATCAACGGATTTTTGATGGTTGCTTTTTTGGTATTGGGCTTTATTGGAATTTATGTTTGTAATGAATTCTATTATAGTAAAACCCAGATGGCACAAGGTGCTGCTAGTATCCAGGGACAAAAGGTAGATGAAATGCTTTTTGTTACCTTAATCATTACTGGTATCGTGTTTGTGATTACACAAGTATTATTATTTTGGTTTGCTTATAAATACCAAGAAGATACGAATCGCAAAGTTTTCTTTTTTGCACACAGTACTAAATTAGAATTAATCTGGACAGCAATTCCTGCGATTGCATTGACTGTATTAGTGGTGTTTGGTTTGCGTAACTGGTTCTTCTTTACAGGCGAACCTCCTAAGAACGCAATGGTGGTAGAAGTTACAGGAAAACAATTTGGTTGGATTTTCCGTTACTCAGGTAAGGATGCCATCTTCGGAAAAAAATATTACAAAAACATTGACCCTGCTACCAACTCAGTTGGTATTGTGTGGGATGATAAATATGCACAAGACGATATTTTAACAGAACAAACTATGTATGTGGTTAAAGGAACGCCTGTTAAATTAATTTTAGGATCAAGAGATGTAATTCATGATGTTGGCTTGACGCATTTCCGTTTAAAGATGGACGCCGTTCCAGGTATCCCTACAACGATGTGGTTTACACCGATATATACGACGAAGGAAATGCAAGAAAAAACAGGCAATCCTAATTTTCAATATGAAATTAGTTGTGATCAAATGTGTGGAAACGGTCACTACTCTATGAAAGGAATTATTCAAGTAGTGGATCAAGAGGAATATGATATGTGGATGGCGAAACAAAAGCCACAATACTTTACTGCATTCCCTGAAAAAGATCCAACTGCAGTTCCAGTAGTAGCGGATACGACAGCAAAAATGGCAGTGGTAAAAATGTAATAAAATTAAAGTAGTCGTTGCTAATATTAAATAGCAACCACCGCTTTCGGATTAAAAATATAAAGATTAAAATTATTTAAATAAAAGGTATGAGTCACGAAGCAGCATTACATAATCATGAGGGTCACGGACATGATGATCACGGTCATCA
>CAJBLA010000284.1 GCA_903953815.1 uncultured Bacteroidota bacterium
ATAATAAAGTCATCCGGCTTTTCGATATTATTTTCTGTTACATATTGGGCGATCATTTGAATAAATGGTTTGCCATATTTGATGGCCTTTCCTTTACTCACGCCTTGACATCTTTCCAATTCTTCTAAAGTGGTCGGATATAATGTGGCCATATCCTGTAATGAGTTTTCTAAAAAAATCACAAAAGGAGGCAAGGCAATTTTTTTAGCTTCGGTTTGTCGTAAACCTTTGAGCATTTCAAATAATCGGTCATCCGCTGCAGCGCCAACAGTGGCTTCACTTTCACTATCATCATCCTCCGCATTTTCATCAAACACATTGTTCAAGGTAATGTTGAAAGCAGTTGGCTTTTTTAAATATTTTTTTCCTTTCGCCGTCACTTTTAGTAAACCATACTCTTCAATATCTTTTTCTATCATTTGTTCAAGCATTGCTTGACGAATCATACTATTCCAAAATAAATTATCATAGTCTTTGCCAATGCCAAACACCGGCAATTTTTCATGTCGATATAAACCAATTTGCGGGATATATTCTCCAGAAACAATTTTCACCACATAATCAGCGGCAAACCTTTCATCTAAGGCTTGTATCACTTGTAACAAATTAACCAATTGTGCTTTTGCTTCTATTTTTTCTTTTGGGTGTAAACAGTTGTCACAATTGCCACAATATTCTTCCGGCCAAGCTTCTCCAAAATAATGCAGTAAACTACGACGCCTACATACACCACTTTCCGCAAAAGCAACAGTTTCATCAATGAGTTGTGAACCCACTTCTCGCTCGCTTAAAGGCTTGTCCTTTAAAAAGTGTTCCAGTTTGGATACATCTTTATGTGAATAATATAAAATACAATTTCCTTCTAATCCATCCCGGCCAGCACGACCCGTTTCTTGGTAATAATTTTCAATGGATTTAGGTATATTGTAATGTATCACAAATCGAATATCTGGTTTGTCAATACCCATGCCAAAAGCAATAGTAGCGACAATCACCTGCACATCTTCATTTAAGAATTGGTCCTGTCTTGACGCCCTTAATTTTTGATCCAGCCCTGCATGATAAGCAACTGCTTTAATATTGTTTGCTAATAATAAATCAGCCAACTCTTCAGTCGTCTTTCGATTTAAAGTATAGATAATACCACTTTTCCCTTTGTGACCAGAAATATATTTTACGATACTTTTTACAGTGACTTCCTTTTTTGTTTTAGGCTGTACTTCATAATATAAATTAGCACGATTAAATGAAGAGATAAGCACTTCAGGATCACGCAATGCTAAATTTTTAACAATGTCGCTTTGCACTTTAGGGGTAGCGGTTGCAGTGAGTGCAATAATGGGAATGGTTGCATTTATTTCCTCCATCATCTCCTTTAAACGTCTGTACTCCGGTCTAAAGTCATGGCCCCATTCTGAAATACAATGTGCCTCATCCACCGCAAAAAAGGAAATATTCAAATCACTAAAAAAATCAAGATTTTCTTGTTTGGTTAAAGTTTCAGGTGCCACATATAATAACTTCGTTTTCCCACTTAACAAATCTTCTTTAACCGTTTTAATTTGTCCTTTGTTTAAAGAGGAATTTAAAAAATGGGCAACCTCTTCGTTTTCACTATAACCACGAACCAAATCCACTTGATTTTTCATGAGGGCAATCAATGGAGAAACCACAATTGCACATCCTGGTAATACCAGCGCTGGTAACTGATAACATAAACTTTTGCCGCCGCCTGTTGGCATGATCACAAAAGTATCGCGGCCACTCATTAAGGACATGATTGCAGCCTCCTGCGTGCCTTTAAAATCTGAGAACCCAAAATTGTCGGATAAGGCGGTTAAAAGGGCTGCTTTATCAATGGATCGGTCATTTTTTATTGCTTTAGAGGTCTTGGATATCGTTTTTTTAGTGGTCGCCATTATAATTATCTTAAAATCAATCTTTTGTATAAAGTACAGTACATTTAAGTTAACGAAAATAAAGCAAGAAAAGTTCAAATGGTAGTCATTTTTTTTAAATGGTTCCATTTTAGCATTTTATTAAAAATTGAGGTGTAAACTAATTGAAACGTTAACTTTGTGCGGCTGGAACTGATAAGGAATAAAACCTTAAATCCTGCCCTAATAAAGGCAGTGCATTCCAGTAGCTAAAATCAAATATGAAAGAAAACATTATAACCATTGCAAAAAAAGCATTAGCTATAGAATCAGAAGCTTTGGTTGAATTAAATAAATACATCGACGCCTCTTTTGAAAAGGCGGTCACTGCCATTTTAAATAGCAAAGGAAGGTTGGTGATCAGTGGTATTGGAAAAAGTGCCATTATCGCACAAAAAATGGTGGCCACTTTTAACTCAACGGGTACACCCGCATTATACTTACATGCAGCTGAAGCCATTCATGGGGATTCAGGAATGATACAAGCCAATGATATTGTTTTAATCGTAAGCAAAAGTGGAGAAAGTCCAGAGATTAAAAATTTAGTTCAGCTGATAAAACAATTTGGGAATACCATTATTGGTATGGTAGGTAACAAGCAAAGTTATTTGGCCACCAATGCGGATTTAATTGTAGATACTACTGTAACAAAAGAGGCTTGCATCAATAACCTGGCGCCTACCTCCTCTACCACTGCGCAAATGGTGATGGGTGATATTATTGCAGTTTGCCTAATGGAATTAAAACAATTTAGTGTTGCACAATTTGCGCAATTTCATCCAGGGGGCAACTTAGGAAAGAAACTTACCTTAACTACCCAAAATTTAGCAGACAGC
>CAJBLA010000285.1 GCA_903953815.1 uncultured Bacteroidota bacterium
CTAACTTTTCATACCATTTACCAGCGCCAATTTGATCCTTTGATTGAAATGGATAAATGGTGATTGCATTAAAGTTAATATTAGGCAAACTCATATTCACCAACCCTAAATTATTATTTTGGTTATGATTTAAGTTCACCGACAAATTGTACTTATTATCCCAGCTTTTTGTATAACTAACGGAAGAGCTTATTTGATTTTGGTAATTTTGAAATGGATTATTCAATAACATCCTATTGTATTTTGTACTACCAAAGTTCACATTTGCAGAAAAGGAAGTACCTGGCCTAGCGCGCTGATCCATAGAATGGGTCCAATTAATCATAAAAGTTCTACCCCCTGTATACTCTTGATTGATAGCCGCATTCCTATTCAGCATTTTTGTATTTTGCAAACTCAAATTAAAATTACCCATGTATTTATATCGCATGATATACTTACTGTTTAAATTTAAATTCCACCCACCATAAGAATAAATATTAGTTCGTACAGTTGCATCAAAGTTATCACTGAGTACTTTGTAATATCCCAAACCTTCAAATCCCAAACCAAAGTCTTCACTGGTTGAAAATGCCGGCGCCATTAATCCTGAATGTCGACCTTGCGCTAAAGGAAATATTCCAAATGGAATACCAATAGGAAATGGCACCCCCTCGAATTCTGGAAAAGTGGGTCCAGATACACCAATCTTATTGGTGATGATCTTCATTTTGTTAGTTCGAAAGGCAAAATGAGGGTCATCTAAATTACAAGTGGTAAATCGCGCTTTATAAGCAAAAGCAACGTCCTTACTTACTTTTTTCATAGTATTGGCATTCACAAAAATTTCACCTTGTTGGAAATTGGTATTTTTTGTAAACCCCTTACCCGATTTCATATTAAAATAAATAGAATCATTCACCGACACGATATCCCCTTCTAAAAATTTGGGATTACTTAAAGGACTACCCGTAGTATCTTTTGCCCCGTATGCCCGAATGTTTTGTGTTTGTTGGTCATACACAATATTTGCAGCCTCTAATTTAGCCGTTCCATATTCTGTTTTCGCATCTCCATATAAAAAAAATTCCTTGGTGGCCATGATCATTACGCCCGAGTCGGTGGCATTATAATTGACTGGCGCATCAATACTATCCTTGGAAACCCTCAAAATTTGAACAGATTTTGTACTATCCTTTTTGTTACCTAGCGTATCTATTTTCAACCTATTTGTATCCAATGATTTAATGATTCCTGCCTTGTTTGTGAAATTCGAATCCCCTTGGTTCAAAAGTGGTTTTTTACTAAATAGCCGATTATTGGATTTGGCAGGTTTTTGATCCTGACTAAAGCCAGAAAAGCAGGAACCAAAAACTAGTGTTAATATCAGGAAAATGCTAATATTAACAATAGAAGGGGTGTATTTTTCGTTATTTTTGTGTACTAACTTTATCACTGCTGCAAAAATAAAGTAAAACCCCATTAAGGCACTGATTATGAAGCAAAATAGATTGATTTTAGCATTTCGTTTTGGGTGTATCGCCCTTTTTAGCCTTATTTGCTTAAATGGCCATGCTCAAAACCAGCCAAAATCATTAAAACGTATTATTATAGATGCTGGGCACGGAGGAACTGACCCCGGCGCCAAAGGTAAATATTCAACAGAAGCTGCTGTTTCCTTAGCCATTTCATTGAAATTGGAGGACTATATTCGTCAATCACTGCCTGATGTTGAAGTGGTTATGACCAGAACCACAGATGTTTTTAGTTCTGTTGTTGAAAAAGCGAAATTTGCCAACCAAGCCAAGGGTGATTTATTTGTGTGTATTCATACCAATTCTGCAGGTCCACTAAAAAACAAAGAATTCCTGGGATATGTAAACAAAACTTATACAGTTAAAAAAGGAGGGAAAAAGAGAAAAGTAACCCGAAAAGTGCCCAATTATAAAACTACCTATAGCCCCAACCCTGCTAGAGGAACTGAAACCTATATATACGGAGTTGGAAAATCAGATGAACGCAAGGAAGTGGCAGATGATATGGTAGATGAGATGGTGGAAAAATTAGACTCTGTTTCAGAAAGACAAATTAAAGAATTAAATAAAAATGCGGATCCGACGAGATCCATGATGGCCAGCTTATTAACGCAACAATATTTTCAACGCGCAGCAAGCTTGGCATTAACTATTGAGGAAGAATTTAAAAATGCAGGAAGAATTAGTCGTGAGGCAAAACAACGCCCTAAAGGGATCTGGGTTTTACAAGCAGTTGCTATGCCTGCAGTCCTAGTTGAAACTGGCTTTTTATCCAATCCGGAAGATGAGGATTATCTGAATAGCGAAGCAGGACAAAAAGAAATATGTGAAGTGATCACTAAATCATTAATTAGGTATAAATTCTCATTAGAAAATCAACAAAAAAACAATATCAAATAGTAAAGCCTTTTAAAGATCGAGGCAATTTTTGAACTAATTTTATATTATAAACCCAACTGTCGCAGTAAGCGTATCCAATGAAAGTATCGAATGAAACAAAAGTAGGCGCATTAACAGTCATCGCAGTAACCTTAATCATTATTGGGTTCAATGTTTTGCGTGGTAAAACCATGTTCAAATCAGGTAACTTCATCCACGCAAAATTTACGGACACCAAAGGGCTTATTGTTTCAAACCCGGTTTTCATTAACGGTTATCAAGTGGGTGCTATTTTTGATATTGAAAATAGCAACGATAACCTTTCTGAAATTGCGGTTGCCATTCGATTTAATAAGGCATACAAAATTCCGGCAAATTCAATTGCAGCTATTCAAGAAAATCCTTTAGGCACCAACAGCATTAGTATAGTTTTAGGAAATGCCACTACTTATTTGAAAAATGAAGATACCATTAAGACTGCCCCTTCGGCAAGCTTACTAGGTGATATCATGAATACCCTTTCTCCACTAGGTGAACAAACTAAAAATACGATCAACTCCTTAGAAAAAGTATTGACCAATATCAACAAGGTATTAAATGATCAAAACAAAGAAAATTTCAGTGTGATGCTTGCCAACTTAACGGAAACTACAAAAAATTTGAACACCTCAATGGCAGCTATCGAGGGCATGCTTAAAAAACAAGATGGATCTATTGCGCAATCATTTGATAATGTCAATGCCTTTACAAAAAACTTAAATGGAAATAATAGCAAAATTAATTCCATTATAGCAAATTTAGACAGCACTACACAATCACTAAACCAAGCTGATTTAAAAAATACAATTGCAAATTTGCAAACGGTAGTGGCTGAATTATCAACTACACTAAAAAAATTAAATACCGGTAATGGTACTGCTGCTAAAATATTGAATGATGGTGAAGTGTATAAAGAATTGAAAAACACCATCTCCAGCTTGAATACTTTAGTTGACGATGTTCGTTTACATCCTAAGCGCTATATAAACGTTTCTGTTTTCGGTAAAAAAGATAAATCCACTCCATTGAGTAAGCCTATCGCTGATACTGTCGCTCATGATTAAAAGGGGGTTTATCATATTATTCTCTTTACTCTCCTACTCCTTAATTATAGGACAAACCACACCTGTACAAAACAATTTACCAGCACCTCCAATAGTTGATAGTAACAGTAAATTGATTGAATTTTTATCAGCTGAAAGTTACAATGTCAAAAAAGTGGATAGCATCGACTACCTTATTCTAGTAGGTCATGTAAAAATAAGACAAGGTAAAACCTTGCTTTATGGTGATAGCTTAATATTAAATACAACCAAAAATACCTTAGAAGGTTTTGGAAATATTCATATCAATGATGCTGATAGTGTTCATACTTATTCTGACTACTTAAAATACATTGGTAATACTAAAAAAGCTTATCTCCGAAAAAAAGTAAGGTTAACCGATGGCAAAGGTGTTTTAACCACTGACTCCTTAGATTATGATGTATCGGTAAAAATTGGCTATTTTAAAAAAGGAGGTACGCTGGTGCGTAATAAAACAAAATTAAAAAGTGTGGAAGGTTATTATTATGGCGTAACGAGAGATGTCATATTTAGAAAAAAAGTGGAAGCGAATGATCCTGATAATAATATTTTCACAGATACACTTGAATATAATACTTATTCTCAATTAGCTAATTTTATTAGCCCTACTAAAATTATTTCAGGATCACGTATCATTCGAACTCGAAATGGCAATTATAACCTTGGTACTAAAAAGGGCTACATGTATGAGCGTTCCAGTATTGACGATAGCACTTATACTTTTATTGCTGATGATATGGCAATTGACGATTCACTTGGATTAGGAGAATTTAGAGGGAATGTGGTTTACAAATCAAAAGACACCTTAGGGTTTGATTTATTGGCAAACAATATTAAAACAGATAACAAAAAAAGCGCCTTACTTGCTACAGAATTACCTTTGTTATTAATTAAACAAAAAAACGATACCTTATACGTATCAGCCGACACCTTATACTCAGGAAAAGTGACCGACTTAAAACGCCCATTCCCAAAAGCTAGAGACAGTGTTGGAAAAATGACCGATTCCACATTAGACAAATATTTTGAAGCATTTCATCATGTTCAAATTTATTCCGATTCACTTCAAGCCAAATGTGATAGTTTATTTTATGCCTTAAGCGATTCTACCATTCGATTAATATCCAGACCCATTGTTTGGGCCAACAATAATCAAATTACGGGAGATACTATTTATATGTATATCCAAAATAAAAAACCAGAACAACTCAACGTATTTAATAACGCACTGGCGATAAACAAAATTGATACAACGGAGTATTATAATCAAATAAAAGGCGGCCGGCTAAATGCTTGGTTTAATGATGGAGAACTTATAAAGATGCGATGTAAGGGTAATGCAGAAAACATTTATTTCGCCATGGACAATGATAAAAATTTTGTGGGCATTAATCATTCCAATGCGCAAATCATTGAAATTACTTTTGAAAATAGTGAGCCCGCTAAGGTTATTTTTCGCAATCAGCTTAAAGGAACACTTACGCCAATTCAAAAAACAAATAAAACAGATTTAAAATTAAATGGATTTAAATGGCTTGAGGCGCAACGCCCAAAATCCAAATTCGATATTTTAGCGCCCAAATTATAATTTCTTACTTAATAGCTTCCTAGCAAAGAATTAACCCTGATCTGATTTTTCTTGCATTAGGAATGCTTTAATAAATCCATCTATCTCCCCATCCATCACTGGTCCTACATTTCCAACTTCATAATCAGTGCGGTGATCTTTAATCATTTTATAGGGATGAAAAACATAACTTCTGATTTGACTGCCCCACTCTATTTTTTTCTTAGTGGCATTATTGGCATTCAGCGCTTCTTGTTTTTTACGCATTTCCGCTTCATACAATCTGCTCTTCAACATTTTCATGGCTAATTCTCTATTCTCTCCTTGCGTACGAGATTGCTGACATTCAACAATGATACCGGAAGTATGTCTTAACCTAACTGCAGTTTCTACTTTATTTACGTTTTGTCCACCCTTGCCACCACTGCGATAAAACTCCCATTCGATATCTGCTGGGTTCACCACAATTTCAATTGTATCATCAATCAATGGATAAACATATACGGATGCAAAGGAAGTATGCCTCCTCGCATTACTATCAAATGGTGAAATTCGCACCAAACGATGCACTCCAGATTCTGCTTTTAAAAATCCAAATGCAAAGGGGCCATCAAATTGTATGGTAGCCGACTTAATGCCTGCGCCATC
>CAJBLA010000286.1 GCA_903953815.1 uncultured Bacteroidota bacterium
ACAATGGGTGCGCTTGCGCAAACAATTCCTTTGCCTGAACATCCAAGGCCCGATTTTGAACGTGCCAATTGGATCAACTTAAATGGCCAGTGGGATTTTGAATTTGATAGTTTAAATAAAGGAGTTGCGAATCAATGGCATAAAGGGGCAACGAAATTTTCAAAAAAAATACAAGTACCATTTCCATGGGGATCACCTTTGTCTGGTGTGAAAAATGAAGCTGATTTTGCATGGTACAAAAAAACAATCACTGTTCCAGCGAGTTGGGGCAAACAAAGAGTATTTGTTACTATTGGTGCATCTGATTTTGAAACTACAGTTTGGTTCAATGGGGTGATGGTGGGTAAACATGAAGGTGGTTATACGCCGTTCTCCTTTGAATTAACAGAGCAGGTTAAATTTAATACACCGCAGCAATTGGTTATTAAAGTAGATGATAAGCGCAGAGATTATGCACTATATGGCAAACAAGGTTACGGAGATGCAAGAGGTATTTGGCAAACTGTTTATTTAGAAGGCAGGGAACAAAATTTTATTGAATCAGTTCACTTTACGCCCAATATTGATGATAAGACAGTTAGAGTGGCATATATTTTATCAGATGAAGCTGCAAGTGATGGGGAATTAATATTGAATATTAAAAGTCCCGAATCAGTGATAGTGGCAAAAAATAAAATAGCAAAAAATACAAAATCAGGTAGCTTTTTAGTGGATATACCAAATCCAAGATTATGGAATTTACAAGATCCTTTTTTATATGAAACCAGTGTGCATTTAAATCAGGACATCGTAAATACCTATTTTGGAATGCGTAAAATTTCGGTGGTTAATTTACCCAATACCGATATCCCTTATATCGCGTTGAATAATGAACCCATTTACTTACAATTAACTTTAGACCAGTCCTATCATCCAGAAGGGTTTTATACCTTTCCCACAGATGCTTTCATGAAAAATGAGATACAACTTTGTAAGGATCTTGGATTAAATGGTATTCGTACACATATTAAAGTGGATGTACCTCGTAAACTATATTGGGCTGATAAATTAGGGTTGTTAGTGATGTCGGATTTGCCTAATGCTTGGGGAGAGCCAAATGCAGAAGCGCAAGCCGCATCTGAATATACTTTAAGGGAAATGATTAAAAGAGATTACAATCATCCTGCCATATTTTCCTGGATAACATTTAACGAAACCTGGGGTTTAAAAACCAAACAAGTAGAAACAAACAAAAATGGGAAAGCGGTGACCAAATATTTGCCTACCACACAAAATTGGGTGGCTTCCATGTATTATTTGACAAAATCTTTAGATCCTACAAGATTGGTAGAAGATAATTCCATTTGTTGTGGTGCTGGACATACTGAAACAGATATTAATTCTTGGCATGAATATTTGCCTGGTTACGAGTGGGATAACCATTTAAGTACAATTGTTAAAAATACATTCGAGGGGAGTACCTACCATTTTGAAAAAGGGTTTAAACAAGGTGGCCAACCTAATATCAATTCAGAATGTGGTAATGTTTGGGGTTATGATGGTAGCACAGGTGATGTGGATTGGAGCTGGGATTATCATAGAATGATCAATACTTTCCGTAAATATCCAAAAGTAGCAGGATGGTTGTATACCGAACATCATGACGTAATTAATGAGTGGAATGGATACTGGCGCTTTGATCG
>CAJBLA010000287.1 GCA_903953815.1 uncultured Bacteroidota bacterium
AGATGGCGGATTGGCTTTGTATCGTGCATTCAGAGGCTTGCCTAAGAATGGCGCCATTATTAAATATTTAAGTGAGCCAGGTATTCGTGTAAAATTACAAAAAGCAGAAAATCATTATTTAGCGGATCAACAACGTGAGATGCCAGCAGTGGATGCGGAGTTGTATTTCCATATTGATGAAAAAAATAATTCAGTGGAGTTAACTGAAAAGGGATTACAGTTAATTACAAAATCAGGGGAGGATCCAAACTTCTTTTTATTGCCAGATATTAGTATTGAGCTAAATGCGATTGATCAAAATACAGCAATAAATCCTGAGGATAAATTACAACAAAAGGAAGTCATCATTAATGACTACAGCATTAAGTCCGATCGTATACATACAGTGAATCAATTATTAAAAGCCTACACTTTATTTGATAATGATGTGGAGTATGTGGTGATTGAAGGGCAAGTAAAAATTGTAGATGAGCAAACAGGTCGTATCATGGAAGGTCGCCGTTATTCTGATGGCTTGCACCAAGCGATTGAAGCAAAGGAAAATGTAAAAATTGAAGCGGCGAGTCAAACCTATGCGACTATTACTTTGCAAAACTTTTTCAGAATGTACCATAAGTTGGCGGGTATGACCGGTACTGCGGAAACTGAGGCTTCTGAGTTTTGGAGCATTTATAAATTAGATGTAGTTTCTATACCAACAAATATTCCAGCAATACGTATTGATGATCAGGATTTGGTGTACAAAACCAAGCGTGAAAAATTTGGTGCGGTCATTGATGCCATTGTGGACTTGCGTGAAAAAGGACGTCCAGTTTTATGCGGTACAACTTCGGTAGAAGTAAGTGAATTGTTGAGTAGAATGTTGCGTCAAAAAAATATTCCACACAATGTATTGAATGCGAAACAACATGCACGTGAGGCGCAAGTAGTTGCAGAAGCTGGTTTAACGGGTGCAGTTACAATTGCTACGAACATGGCAGGTCGTGGAACGGATATTAAATTAAGTCCCGAAGTAAAAGCGGCGGGTGGTTTAGCAATATTAGGTACAGAAAGGCATGAGTCTCGTCGTGTGGACAGACAGTTACGTGGTCGTGCGGGTCGTCAAGGGGATCCAGGATCTTCTTTATTCTTTGTTTCATTGGAAGATGATTTGATGCGCATGTTTGGTAGCGAAAGAATTGCAAAAATCATGGACTTTGCTGGATATAAGGAAGGAGAAGTAATTCAGCACAGCATGATTACAAAATCAATTGAGCGTGCACAGAAAAAAGTAGAGGAAAATAACTTTGGTATCCGTAAGCGTTTGTTGGAATATGATGATGTGATGAACAAACAAAGATCCGTGATTTATAAAAAGAGAAGTCACGCATTGTTTGGAGAAAGATTAGCATTGGATTTAGACAACGCTTTTTATCAAGTAGTAGAAGGGTTGGTGGTGAATCATAAAACAATGAATGATTACGAAGCATTCAAGTTGGGACTTATTGTACAGTTTGGATTAGATAGTAAAATTTCATTGGAACAATTTACTTCCGCTAAGGAAAATGATTTAATTGAATTAGTATATCAGGAAACTATTGGGCATTACGAGTACCGTAAAAAGGAAATGATGCAAAATAGTATTCCGGTATTTAAAAATATCAGATTACAGCAAGGCAATCATATTGAAAATGTGATCGTGCCTGTAAGTGATGGAAAAACAGCATTTAATGTGCTCGTTAATTTGGATAAAAATATTGCAACAAGTGGTTCTGCTTTAGCTGTTCAATCCGAAAGGTCCATTGCATTAAGCTTAGTAGATGATGCATGGAAGGAACATTTGCGCGCGATGGATGATTTAAAACAGTCCGTACAAACGGCTACCTATGAGCAAAAGGATCCATTGGTTATTTATAAAATGGAAGCCTTTGAGTTATTTAGAAGAATGGATTTAGAGATAAATCATAAGTTGGTACAATTTTTATGTCATGCACATATACCGATGGAAACCAGTGCTGTAAAGGAAGGGCGTAGATTAAAAACCGATTTAAGCAAATTAAGCGCGAATAGATCAGATGAGGTAGATGGCGAAAAAACATACAATGATCCAAGTGAGCAAAAGCAAGCACCGGTTCAGGTAGGTCCAAAAATTGGTCGTAATGATGCATGTCCTTGTGGAAGTGGAAAAAAATACAAAGCATGTCATGGAAAAGATGCCGCTTAATAAATACATTGATCACACTATATTAAAACCAACTTGTTTGGTTGCAGATATTGAAAAATTATGTGCAGAAGCGAAGCAATATGATTTTGCTGCGGTTTGTGTGCCACCCAATTTTGTAAAACTAGCAAAGGGATTTGTGCAAGGTAGCCAAGTAAAAGTGGCAACCGTTATTGGATTTCCTTTTGGTTATAGCGCCACCGAAGCAAAAATTGCTGAAATTATTTTAGCGATGGTGGATGGTGCTGATGAACTAGATGTGGTGGCAAATATAGCTGCCATAAAAAATGGCGATTGGACTGCTATTGCAGATGAAATAAATCATATCCTACCTATCATTCGATCTAAAGGCAAAGTGATCAAAATAATTATTGAATCAGGGGTATTAACCAACGAAGAAATTATCGCGTGTTGTGATATTTATGGTGCAGCGGGCATTGATTATTTAAAAACATCCACGGGGTATGCTGAAAAAGGAGCAAGTGTGGAAGCGGTTCAGTTATTCAGAAAACATTTACCCGAGTCGGTGCATATAAAAGCGTCTGGTGGAATTCGTGATTATGAAACAGCGAAACAAATGATTGAAGCTGGAGCCACGCGCATTGGTTGTAGTGCAGGTGTAGCTATTGTGTCGGGTGCGAAAACAGATCAGGTGAAAAGTAACTATTAATTGCTAACTTTAATTAGCAAAACAAAAACATCATCGACCTTAAATATTTTCAGCATGAGCTTACTTGAAAAAATACAAAACTTAGCAAAGCAAAATCAAGCGGACAATGTCGCTACGCGAAGGTATTTGCATGCACATCCTGAATTAAGTTATCAGGAATTTGAAACAAGTAAATTTATTCAAGCGGAATTAACAAAAATTGGGATTCCATTTACAGTGATTGCAACCACAGGCGTGCTGGGCATTATTGAAGGAAAAAATCCAACAAAGCGAGTAGTTGCTTTAAGGGGGGATATGGATGCGCTTCCAATTATTGAAGAAAACAAAGTGAATTATATTTCAACCAAGGAGGGCGTGATGCATGCATGCGGACATGATGTGCATACCACTATATTATTAGGTGCTGCAAAAATTTTATGGAGTTTGCGTGACGATTTTGAAGGCACCATCAAATTATTATTTCAACCAGGTGAGGAAAAAAATCCAGGCGGCGCAAGTTATATGATTCGTGATGGCGCATTACAAAACCCAATACCACAAGGGATAGTAGCGTTGCATGTACATCCAGGATTGAATTTAGGAAAATTAAGTTTTAGAAAAGGACGCGTCATGGCAAGTGCGGATGAATTATATATTTCCATAAAAGGTCCAGGCGGACATGCGGCAACGCCCCACCAAACAGTGGATACTATTTTAGTTGCATCACAATTAATTACCAGCTTGCAAACCATTATATCCCGTAATCGAAATCCGCAAAATCCTTCTGTATTATCTATCTGTTCTATTCATGGGGGCAACACCACCAATGTAATACCGAGTGAAGTAAAACTGATGGGTACTTTTAGAGCAATGGACGAAAAATGGCGATTTGAGGCACATGCATTAATGTTGCAACAAGCCAAAGGTTTGGCAATAGCTACGGGTGCTGAAATTGATTTCAGGGTGGACGTTGGATATCCAACCGTGGATAATGAACCGATGATTACCGAAGCGGCTTGGAAATTAGCCGATCAATATATGGGTGCAGAAAATGTAGAAGAAACAGAGAAAAGAATGGGTGCCGAGGATTTTGGATATTATTCGCAAATAATACCAGGTTGCTTTTTCAGGTTAGGGGTCAGAAATGAGGCGAAAGGGATCATACATAATGTACATACCCCTCATTTTAATATAGATGAGTCGGCCATTGAACATGGGGTAGGCATGATGTGCTATTTGGGGGTTAATTTGTATGCCTAAATAGGCAAAAACCCGTTTTAATTTAATTCACTAACTTTGAATTTCAAAACTAACATTCGTTATAAACCTATTTCATGTCAAAAAAAGATAATTTAAGAAGGGAACAGGCATTAGAATATCACGCTTCGGGAAGACCAGGTAAAATTGAAGTGGTACCCACCAAGGAGGCAAAAACCCAAAAGGACCTGTCCTTGGCGTACAGCCCAGGCGTGGCAATACCTTGTACCGAAATTAAAAACAATCCTAGTGACGTATACAAATACACTGCCAAAGGAAATTTAGTGGGGGTTATTACGAATGGAACGGCGGTGTTGGGTTTGGGAAATATTGGACCATTGGCGAGTAAGCCGGTGATGGAAGGAAAGGCGGTATTGTTTAAAATATTTGCAGACATTGATGTATTTGATATTGAAATCAATGAAACGGATCCAGATAAATTTATTGAAATTGTAAAAGCTTTAGAGCCCACATTTGGGGGAATTAATTTAGAGGACATTAAAGCGCCTGAATGTTTTTATATTGAACAACAGCTGAGGGAAAAAATGAATATCCCTGTAATGCATGATGATCAACATGGTACTGCTATTATTAGTAGTGCAGCTTTGTTAAATGCATTAGAATTACAAAAAAAGAAAATTGATAAAGCAAAATTTGTAGTGAATGGCGCAGGTGCTGCTGCAATGGCTTGTATTAAATTATATGTTGCATTAGGCGCTAGTTATGAAAATTTTATTTTATTTGATAAGGATGGTGTATTACATCAAGGCCGAACTGATTTAGGCGTTGATCGAAAACCATTTGCAATAAAATCCGACAACATTACTTTAGCGCAAGCGATGAAAACGGCAGATGTGTTTTTAGGATTAAGTGTGGGCAATGTAGTTACCCCTGAGATGGTTTTATCCATGCCTAAAAATCCAATCGTATTTGCATTAGCGAATCCTGATCCTGAAATTGATTATGAAGCAGCAACCGCAGTGCGTAAGGATATTATTATGGCTACCGGCCGATCCGATTTTCCTAATCAAGTAAATAATGTGTTAGGGTTCCCTTATATATTCCGTGGTGCATTGGATGTACGCGCAAAATCAATTAATGAAGCGATGAAGTTAGCGGCGGTGAAAGCCCTAGCGGAACTAGCTAAATCAGCAGTGCCTGATTTAGTGAACATGGCGTATAACCAACAAAGTTTAAGTTTTGGATCAGAATATATTATTCCAAAGCCATTAGATCCAAGATTGTTAAGCACCTTGGCACCTGCGGTTGCGAAAGCGGCAGTAGCATCGGGCGTTGCGCAACAAATCATCACCAATTGGGAGGAGTATGAACTACAATTAAACAAGCGACTTGGTTTAGATAATCAATTAATGCGTATCATTAGTAACAAGGCGCGCCGCGATCCAAAACGATTGGTTTTTTCAGATGCTGAAAATATTAAAATATTAAAAGCGGCAAGTATTATATATGATGATGGCATTGCTTATCCAATTTTATTAGGAAATGAAACCCGTATAAAAAATATTGCAGTTGAAAATAATATTGATATTACTGATTTACCAATTATAGATATAAGAAGTGATGAGATGGAAGCGAAGAGAGAATTCTTTGGATCTATCTTATTTCAAAAAAGACAAAGAAAGGGCATCAATAAGTATGAGAGTTTAAAATTAATGCGCACACAAAATTATTTTGGTGCCATGATGGTGGAAACTGGTGAAGCCGATGCCATGCTTTCAGGATTAACTCGAAATTATGCAGAAGGAATTCGACCTGCAGTACAAATTATAGGAACTGAGGAAGGGGTTAAAAAAATTGCAGGGATGTATTTGTTATTAACCAAAAAAGGTCCATTATTTTTAGCAGATACCACTGTGAATATAAAGCCAACAGCTGAGGAAATTGCAGATATTACTTTAATGGTCGCAAAGGAAGTGCGTAATTTTAATATAGAACCTCGCATTGCCATGTTAAGCTATTCGAATTTTGGAAGTAGTGATACCGAGGAAGCAAAGATGATGGCGGAAGCAACAAAAATTGTGAAGCAACGCAATCCATCCTTAATTGTGGATGGTGAAATGCAAGGGATGTTGGCATTTAATAAAGATATTTTAAAGGAAAATTATCCATTCAGTGATTTAGTAGATGTGGATGTCAATGTGTTAATTTTCCCTAATTTAACTGCAGGAAATGTAGCGTATCATTTATTAAAAGAAATTGGTGGCGTGGATATTATTGGTCCCATTTTGTTGGGATTGAAAAAGCCAGTGAATGTTTTGCAATTAGGTTCAGGCGTTCGTAATATAATTAATATGGCAACGGTTGCCGTGGTGGATGCGCAATTAAAATCACGTGTCGATACAAATACAGAAGTACAAAGATCAAGTTGGTGGAAGCGCTTAAAGAAAAGAAAAAAATAAAATGAACTATTTCACCCATTTTGGTAAATACCTTTTGATGTTAAAGGGGATGTTTACTGCCACCGAAAATAAAATGATGTTTTGGCGGGAGTATATCAAGCAATGTGTGGACATTGGTATAGGATCCTTACCTATTGTGGTGATTATATCCTTTTTTTTAGGTGCGGTTATGACCGTGCAAACTGCAGCACAGTTGGTTAGTCCATTAGTACCATTAAGTACCATTGGCATTATTGTGCGTGATGGCATGCTATTGGAATTTGCGCCTACAATTTTAAGTATCGTATTGGCTGGTGTTGTGGGCAGTAAGATTGCCAGTGAATTAGGCAATATGCGCATTTCTGAGCAAATAGACGCATTGGAAATTATGGGTATCAATACCAAGAATTATTTAATCTTACCCAAAATTTTAGGCGCATTTACGATGGTACCTATTTTAGTTAGCATATCAGCTGTTGTAGGAATTTGGGGTGGCTATGTAGTTGGTAATTATACTGGTTCAGTACCCTCTGAAATATTTTTAACAGGAATTAGGCAAGGTGTAGTCATTAATTATATGGTGATTGCACTTTATAAATCGATAATTTTCTCATTTATCATTAGTACGGTGCCTTGTTATTTTGGTTACAATGTAAAAGGGGGTGCACTTGAAATTGGTAAAGCGGGAACCCAGTCGGTGGTGGTAAGTTGTATATTAATTTTAATTGCAGATTATATAGTGGCAGCCATTGCTTTATAGTTTAACTTAGTAGTATAAATTATAGCAATGAAAATAAGCTTTCATGGCGCAGCGCGCACAGTTACAGGATCAAAGCATTTAGTTCAATTGGATAACAACGAAAGTTTTTTGTTGGATTGTGGTTTATTCCAAGGAATGGGTAGGGATACGGATTCCTTAAATGCAAAATTTGGATTTGATGCAGCCAAGGTTGATTATGTTATTTTATCTCATGCGCATATAGATCATAGTGGATTACTTCCAAAATTAGTAAAGGAAGGGTTTACGGGTACGATTTATTGTACGCCCGGTACCAAAGCGCTTGCTGAAATTTTATTAGAAGATTCTGCAATGATTCAACGTGATGATGCTAAATATGGTAACAAGCGTCGCGCTAAACAAGGTTTGCCCCCAATTGAACCATTATACGATATTGATGATGTGAACCTGACGATACCTTTATTTAAAGCGGTTGAGTATAATACCCCAACAAAAATTTCTGATTCGGTAGAAGTATTATTTACTGATGCAGGGCATATTATTGGTAGCGCTGCAGTAAGTTTAAAAATCAAGAATGGTGAAATTAGCGAGTCGCTCACATTTAGCGGTGACATTGGAAGGTATCGTGACATGATTCTTCGTTCACCTTCTGAATTCCCGCATGCGGATTATATCATCATTGAAAGTACCTACGGGGACAAGCTGCATGATTTAATACATACTACGCCAGATGATTTATTAAAGTGGATTGAATCTACTTGTGTCGAGCATAAAGGAAATTTGATTATTCCGGCATTTAGTGTGGGACGTACACAGGAAATTTTATTTGAACTAAATCAACTATCACTGGAAAAAAGATTACCCCATATACCAATATATGTGGACAGCCCATTAAGCATGGAAGCGACTGAAGTGTTAAAAAAGTTTCCTAAATATTTTAATAAAAAAATTCAGAAGATATTGGAAGTGGATGATGATCCATTTGATTTTGAAGGATTGCGCTATATAAAATCAGTAGAGGAGAGTAAAGCCTTGAATGAGGACTTACATCCCAAGGTAATAATATCAGCATCGGGTATGGCAGATGCGGGCAGGGTAAAGCACCACATTAAAAATAATATCAGCAATGCAAAAAACACCATTTTATTAGTGGGTTATTGTGAGCCACATTCATTGGGTGGGCGATTAATGAATGGTGCCAAGGAAGTGAAAATTTACAGTGAGTTATATGAGGTGGTTGCAAAAGTAGGGTCCATTCGAAGTATGAGTGCGCATGGCGATTATGAGGACTTAATGCAATTTTTAGCATGTCAAACGCCTGATTTAGTGAAACAAGTTTTTGTGGTACATGGTGAAGCCGAAGTGCAGGATCATTTTGCAGAAAGATTACGTAAAAAAGGATTCAAGGAAGTGCATGCACCTGAAATGCACGAAAGCTTTGAGTTAAAATAGTTAAAACAAGCTTTGCGGTGTAAATATTTTGTATTCAAATTTTTCGCAAGGATTATTGCTTTGCTGAAAACTTTTTGCAACTGTATGGGTGCTCATTTTATTTGAATCAAATTGGGTAATAGCAATTTCGGTAATTTGTTTTTCGTTCAAATTTTCATTAATCCAACTATTTGCCAAATCATCATTTAAAATTGTGGGCATTCGGTTTTTTACATTGTGGATTTTGCGCATCAATTCATTGGCCTCGGTAGTTATTATTCCAAAGCTGTTTTTTATTTCGCCATTTTGGTGGTTGGTCCAAGTGTTCCAAACCCCTGCCATATAAAAAATGGGTGCATCCTTAACTGAAATGCAATGCGGGTATTTTTCTTTATTGAGTTCCTGCCATTCAAAAAAGTGGGAGGCTACTACCAGGCATCTATTTGTATGAATGGTTGCTGCTGCAACTTTATTGGTAAGCAGTGTTTCGGCCTTGATATTAAGTGTGGTGTATTTTTTTCTTGATTCAATCAATTCCTTTTCATTACGCGCCCAATTAGGGAGTAGTTCCCAATGCATTAAGCCGGGTCTTAAAATTGGCTGGTTTACATTACCGCTTGCTTCATTGAATATAACTGGCCATTGGTCATAAGCAAATCCAGATTGAACTGGAATATCTAGGGCATCCAAGTCCAATACTTTGTCGCCTATTTTTATAGTTTGCTTTTTAGGAATTTTGATGCCAATGACGTAACACATGGCTTAAAAATAACGATAAATTTGTTTGCATTCTAGTGAACTAAAGATAAATTGCATATGTTATACAAATAAAGAAAACCATGAAATCACTATCTATAATATTACTTCTTGCTGCTATCTACTTTGTATTTCAATCATTTATGTCTAAATATGTGTTTGATACTGAAAAGCAGGTATATCGGGTTGTCAAAAAAGAGGCTGATTTTGAAATCAGGTATTACCCCGAAGCTTTAATGGCAACCGTTTATTCAAAAGGGACCAATTATAAATCAGTTTCTAGTTCGGGCTTTAATAAATTAGCTAAATTTATATTTGGCGGAAATCAGCAAAAGGAAAGTATTTCCATGACTGCACCAGTGAGAATGAGTATAACAGAAAATGGATCAAGTATGAGTTTCGTTATGCCCCAAAAATATAATAATCAATCTTTGCCAACCCCGAATGATCCAAATATTGAAATAAAAAAATCACTCCCAGAATATGTTGCCGTTATTAGTTTTGGAGGGTATGCTACAGATGAAAAAATTGCCGTTGCTTATCAAAACCTAGTTAAAATTTTATCCGAGAAAAAAATTATTACCAAAGGTGGATACAAGCTTTTAGGATATAATGCACCCTATCAATTTATGGGTAGGACCAACGAGGTAATCATTCCAATAGAATGGACAGAATAGCTTTAATTTTTCCTATTCAATATTGGGTATCATTTTAGGTAAATTTCAAACAATTTTAGTGCTAATTTTGTTAATCACTTAAACGAAGAATTTATGCAATTGGAAGTTGAAAATTTAAATGAAAAAATAAAAGATGCAAGGGCTCAATTACTTTTACATCCGGTTTATGCACAGATCAATAATTTAGACGGGCTAAAAAATTTCACCCAATTTCATGTATTTGCTGTTTGGGACTTTATGAGTTTATTAAAGTCACTTCAAATTGGTTTGACATGTGTTACGCTGCCTTGGGTGCCGGTGGGTTCCGCCAATACAAGATACTTAATCAATGAAATTGTTTTAGGAGAGGAGTCAGACGTGGATGAAAATGACCATAGAATTAGCCATTTTGAATTGTATCTAAAGGCAATGCGCCAAATGGGAGCGTCAACAAATTTGATTGATGCGTTGATTAATGAAATTAATAATGGACATTCCATTGAGCAGGCCATTCAGCTTGCGCCACTACCTGATAAAGTAAAAATGTTTTTACTGTACACTTTTGATATTGCTCAAAATGCGCCACTGCATGTTAAAGCGGCGGTATTTACATTTGGTAGGGAGGATTTAATTCCAGATATGTTTACGGCAATTTTAAATAAAATTTATAAGGATCATCCGGATCAGGTAGCCACTTTCAAATATTATATTGAAAGACATATTGAAGTGGATGGCGGCCATCATAGCCAATTAGCCTTGGAAATGGTTGCTGAACTATGTGGCAATGATGCAACAAAATGGGAACAGGCAACCAGCGCATCCTTGAAAGCTTTGGAAATGAGATCCTTGTTATGGGATGCTATTAATGAAAACAAAGCGTAATAGTTATTTTTCAATACTCGAAAAAACTAAGTCATTTAAAAAAGTAATAATCTGATCTTCATTTTTTGATTTACTAAAATCAGTTAAAGAAGGAAGATTGTTCATAAAGAAATTCTGCAAATGCGCTACTTCAATGATGGTAGATGCTAGTGAGTGTGGGTATTTGTATTTTGAATTACATTCTAAAATGATGTCACCAACCGTATTACACAATTCCTTATAAGGTTTAAAGTATTCTTGCTTATTGTCTTGACTTACTTGTTTGGTTAAGAATGCTTTTGAACCTTCTGAAATTAAAATTTGGTGTAAAATGGATTCATCCACATGTCCGGTCATTATATCATCTTCAACGGTAGTGGCTAATATGGTGATTACTTTTTTTAGCTTCGACACCGGATTCGTCACGTTTTTAGTTTGGTATCCGATTTGAAATTCCAACCAACCCCAATACCAGGAAATAATGTAAACCAATAACTTATGCTTGTTTTCAAAGTATCTATATACCCCCGCTTCGGTCGTTCCAATGGCCTCTGCTAATTTTTTGAAGGTAAAGGCCTCAAACCCATGCTTATGAATGAGTTCAATACTAAATTTGATAATATTTTTCCCTAATTCGGACTGTTCAGGGTCTCTTAAGTAAAGAGACGCATTCATTTTAATCTGCACTTCTAGTTTCATAAAGGTGGGCGCCCCCA
>CAJBLA010000288.1 GCA_903953815.1 uncultured Bacteroidota bacterium
GCAGTAGTTACACGCTTACAAAAAAATCGAAACAAGTATTAACCACTATTGCTGGTTTATTACAAGCACAACCCGATTTGACATTTATGATTGAAGGGCATACGGATAGTAAAGCCTTTAAAAGCAATACTAAAAATGATAATTGGAGTTTAAGTGTAAACCGCGCCACTGCAGTTGCGCGTATTTTACAAACTAAATATAAGATTGATCCTAAACGCATCATTGCAGCAGGTCGTAGTCAGTATGTTCCAATAGATGATAATAAGACTAAAGCAGGACGTTTAAATAATCGCCGTATTCGCATTGTTATTATGCCAACTGTAACGCAAGTAATGAATTTGAGTAAATAAGCTATAATTAATTTATGCAAGCTCCTGATACTTTAAATAATATGAATAAACTAAGCCCTCGTGAAAAGGAAGTAGCATTTTATATTACCAATGGGGTATCTACTAATGATATTGCAAAAAAATTAGGTATTAAATCAAACACAGTTTCTACTTTTAAAAAAAATATATTTATAAAGCTTGGCATTGCTTCAAATGTTGAACTTTATAAAATTTTTCAAAATAGTTAAGCTTACCAACCGAGCCACAAAAAACAATACAAAAGACTACAAAAGCGTGCCACAAAGGGCATAAAAAAACTCCGATTTCGTAAGATTTCGGAGTTTTTGTTGCTATTAACTAGCTAGATTGTGAACTGGCTGGGACTCGAACCCAGGGCCCATACATTAAAAGTGTATTGCTCTACCAACTGAGCTACCAATTCTAACCGCCCCCTTTTTAGGGGAGTGCAAAAATAAGCATTAATAAAAACTATCCAAATAAAAGGGGGTATTTATTTTCCCCATTCAAATACCATCTAACTGCTTCATCTTCAAATAAGAAGTACATTTGTGTAAACTCAAACTGATGGCGGATTATAAAGATAAAATAGTTGTAATTACCGGCGGTTCCGATGGCATTGGAAAAGCTTTAGTAGCGCAGTTTTTGGCTTTAGGTGCAAAAGTTGCGACTTGTGGACGCACACAAACCAAGTTGGATGATCTTGCGCGTGAATTTAGTTCGCCTAATTTATTGGTCATTGCTGCGGATGTTAGTCAAGAATCCGATTGTACCTCTTTTATAGAAAAAGTAGTGTCACAATGGGGTACTGTTGATATACTGATCAATAATGCAGGTATTTCCATGCGTGCTTTGGTTCAAGATGTATCCATGGATACCTTAAAAAGGGTCATGGACATCAATTTTTGGGGTTCGGTGTATTGCACCAAGGCATCTTTGCCTTTTATTACCCAAAACAAAGGGGTGATTGTGGGGGTTTCAAGTATTGCAGGATATAGAGGGCTTCCCGGCCGGAGTGGGTATTCTGCATCTAAATATGCTTTAATCGGTTGGTTGGAAGCATTAAAAACGGAATTATACGGATCAGGCACCCATGTGATGTGGGTTTGCCCTGGATTTACCACTTCAAATATTCGCAATGCCGCTTTGGATAAGGATGCCAAAGCGCAAGGGGAGTCGCCTATGGATGAGGGTGAAATGATGACTTCTGAGGTATGTGCAACACATATCATTGATGCTATCTCAAAAAGGAAGCGAACCTTAGTGCTGACATTTACTGGCAAAAGAACCGTGTTTATGAATAAGTTTTTCCCGGCTTGGGCGGATAAATTAGTGCATCAATTCTTTTTTAAAGAGGGCAAATTGGTGAAGTAAAAGGGGCGGTTGAAAAGTGCGTAATAAATTAATAACCATCTATTTAAAATATACTGCTTAAATATTCGTTACAATTAAGATATGCCCGTTATTACATTAACATCAGATATTGGCCAAGCAGATTTTATTATTGGCGCTGTTAAAGGGCAAATTTTGTCAACGATTCCGGATTGCACCATCGCTGATATAACGCATTATCTTTCTTCAAAAGATTACCAACAAGGGGCGTACATTTTTAATAATGCGGCAAAGTATTATCCAAAGGGGACCGTGCATATTGTGATGGTTAATTTTTTTCAAAATCCACAGGAGCATGTGTTGTTTGCGCATTTTAATGGGCACTTTTTTATCGTACCTGACAACGGATTTTTAACCATGATGCTGGGATTAAAACCGGTGGATATTGTTAAAATAAATTGTAAAGGGGCTACCACTTTTATTCAAATGTTAGATCGTGTGGTTGAATCGGTTGCTTACTTTTTTGCATCAGGTAATTTATTAGATGCAGGCGAACCTGCCACTGAAATTTTGGAAATTTATCCAATGCAGCCAACCCTTGGTCCAAATTGGATGGAAGGACAAATTTTATTTATTGATCAGTTTGAAAATGTGGTGGTGAATATTCGTAAGGAAGAATTTGATTTGCATGCTAAAGGGCGTTCCTTTAAAATTGTATTTACGCGCAATGAAACCATTGAAGTATTGCGGAATAATTATGGGGATGTTCCAGTGGCAGATAAAATGGCATGGTTTAACTCCGCAGGTTATCTAGAAATAGCCGTGAGGGGTGGTAATATGGCAGGCTTATTTGGCTTGAGTAAATACGATGAAAACCAGCATAATAAGCAACGTCCGAACGATAATAAATGGTTTTTCCAGATGGTGCGGGTTTTCTTTGAGTAAGCCAAGCGCATTTTGGGGTCAATTAGGCAATGAATAGTTTTTTTGTTTTGCCTTTTTGGGGGTATTTTTGCTCCTCTTTAAATTAATAAAATAAGATATACAATGGCATACGACGTAATTGTTATTGGTAGTGGTCCTGGGGGTTATCCTGCAGCCATTCGTGCTTCTCAATTAGGCTTAAAAGTAGCTATTATTGAAAAGGAAAGTTTGGGGGGTGTTTGTTTAAACTGGGGATGTATTCCAACGAAGGCTTTAATCAAAAGTGCACAGGTATATGATTATGTAAAACATAGTGCGAATTATGGTATTACTACTACTGGTGTAAACCATGATTTTGGTGCAGTGATAAAGCGTAGTCGTGGGGTAGCAGATAAAATGAGTAAGGGTGTTCAATTTTTGATGAAGAAGAATAAGATTGATGTGATTATGGGTTATGGCAAAGTAATGTCAAAAGGGAAAGTAGAAGTAAAAGATGCTGAAGGTAAAACACAGATCATTGAAACTAAATATATCGTCATTGCAACAGGTGGACGTAGTCGTGAATTACCTAACTTAAAGCAAGATGGTAAAAAAGTAATTGGCTATCGTGAAGCAATGGTTTTACCAACGCAACCAAAAAGTATGATCATTGTTGGAAGTGGTGCTATAGGTGTTGAGTTTGCTTATGTATTTAATAGCATGGGTACCAAAGTGACCATTGTTGAATTTTTACCAAGAATTGTTCCTGTAGAAGATGAGGATATTTCAAGAGAATTAGAAAAGCAATATCGCAAACAAGGAATTGAAATCATGACAAATGCTTCGGTTGAATCCTTGGATACTTCAGGTGCATTGGTGAAAGCAAAAGTGAAACAACTTGACGGATCTTTTGTCACCTTAGAAGCGGACATTGTTTTAAGTGCAGTAGGTGTGGTATCTAATATTGAAAATATTGGATTAGAGCAAAATGGTATTAAGGCAGAGAAGGGTCGTGTCATTGTAGATAAATTTCAACAAACCAATGTAGCAGGTATTTATGCCATTGGGGATTGTTCTCCGGGTCAAGCATTGGCGCATGTGGCAGCGAAGGAAGGTATTAATGCAGCTGAACATATTGCATATCAAGAAAAAAAGCACGCACATTTACCGGAGGGTATTGATTATAATAATGTTCCAGGTTGTACCTATTGTATTCCTGAAATATCAAGTGTGGGGTATACTGAAAAAGCAGCAAAGGAAGCAGGTTATGAAATCAAAGTGGGTAAGTTCCCATTCATGGCAAGCGGAAAAGCAAGTGCAGCTGGCGCAACCGAAGGTTTTGTGAAAGTAATATTTGATGCAAAGTATGGTGAATTTTTAGGATGCCATATGATTGGTATGAATGTGACTGAAATGATTGCTGAAGCAGTTGTGGCACGTAAGTTGGAAACAACGGCGCATGAAATTTTAAATGCAATACATCCACATCCAACGATGAGTGAAGGATTAAAAGAGGCAGTGGCTGCAGCATATGGTGAAGCAATTGATATCTAACTAGACAAAAAATATACCAATGGCTCGTAATTCAAACAGTTTGAATGCGAGCCATTTTTTAATCATTGGCAAAAGGAAATATTAAGAAAAAAGTTGTAACTAATACAACATTGCAAATAGCATGAAGTACGAAAAGGAAATTAACAGGCGAAAAACATTCGCCATTATCTCTCACCCGGATGCAGGTAAAACTACTTTGACTGAAAAGTTGTTGTTGTTTGGTGGTGCCATTCAAACAGCAGGGGCAGTTAAAAGTAATAAGATCAAGAAGCATGCGACTAGTGACTTCATGGAAATTGAAAGACAAAGAGGTATCTCGGTGGCGACCTCGGTGATGTCATTTGAGTATCAAAATATTTTAATTAATTTATTGGATACACCGGGGCACAAGGATTTTGCGGAAGATACCTATCGAACTTTAACGGCAGTGGACAGTGTTATATTGGTGATTGATAGTGTGAATGGGGTTGAGCCGCAAACGAGGCGTTTAATGGAAGTATGCCGTATGCGTACAACGCCAGTAATTGTTTTTATTAATAAGATGGATCGTGATGGTAAAAATCGATTTGACTTATTGGAGGAATTAGAGAATGAATTAAAATTATCATTACATCCCATGACATGGCCGATCAATAGCGGTAAGGAATTTAAGGGAGTATATAATTTACATGATAAAAATTTAAGGTTGTTTGCAGCAAGTACAAAAGCGGAAGAGGAAGATATTGTTGCGATTCAAGATTTAGCAAGTCCAGTATTGCAGGAAAAAATTGGCGAAAGGGATGCTGCAGTATTGCGTGAAGATGTGGAATTAATCGATGGCGTTTATGGTGCACTCAATGCAGGCGAATATTTAGAAGGTAAAATTGCTCCTGTATTTTTTGGGTCCGCAGTAAACAATTTTGGTGTAAAGGAAATGTTGGATACGTTTATTCAAATTGCGCCAGTTCCAAGAGATAGGGAAACCAACCTACGAGAGGTAAAAGCGAATGAAGAAAAATTTAGTGGGTTTATATTTAAAATACACGCCAATTTAGATCCCAAGCATCGGGATCGTATTGCATTTATGCGGGTGTGTAGTGGTCGCTTTGAGCGAAATAAATATTTCAAGCATGTGCGCTTGGATAAAGACGTTAGATTCACCAATCCTTATACATTTTTAGCACGTAGTAAAGATATTATTGATGATGCTTATCCTGGTGATGTGGTGGGTTTATTTGATACAGGTAATTTTAAAATCGGAGATACCTTAACGGAGGGAGAAAAGTTTTATTTTACGGGTATTCCTACCTTCTCTCCTGAGATATTTAAGGAATTAGTGAACAAGGATCCAATGAAAACCAAACAATTGGAAAAAGGAATACAACAGTTAACCGATGAAGGCGTTGCGCAGTTGTTTACGCAGTTTGGGGGCAACAAAAAAATTATTGGTTGCGTAGGTGATTTACAATTTGAGGTAATACAGTACAGATTATTACAGGAGTATGGCGCAGCTTGTGAGTTTAGAACCCTGCCGTTTTATAAAGCATGTTGGTTAACTTCAAAGGATCAAAATAAGTTGAATGACTTTTTAAGATTTAAGCAACAAAATGCTGCGATGGATAAGGATGAAGCGCCGGTATATTTAGCGCAAAGCGAATGGTTTTTAAATACGGAAATCACGAACAATCCCGATATTACATTTCATTTTACCAATGAGGTAAACAAATAATGCAAGTTTAAAATGAAGGCAAAAACACTTACGCAAAACAAAGTCAATATTATTACATTAGGTTGTAGTAAAAACTTGGTAGATAGTGAAATGTTAAGTGGTCAATTATTGGCCAACCAGATTGACGTAGTGCACGAAAATAAAAAATTAGACCACAA
>CAJBLA010000289.1 GCA_903953815.1 uncultured Bacteroidota bacterium
ATAATATAAAATATCTATTAGTAATAAGTGCCTTAATTATCATGGGCGTTTCTTGTTCTAAAAAAATTGATGATGCTTATGCAAACCCTAATTATGATGTTAAGGTAGCACCAGAAGGATTACTTCCTCAAATCGTAGCTTCAATGGCAGGTAACTATGGTGCACATGGTCCAATGAATGATATAAGATATATTGGTGCTTATGTACAAAATTTTGCTTACGCTAACACTTTAAGCAATTTTGATCGTATGGGTTATACCAATACCGATGTTGCGCAATCTTTTTGGCGCTCACACTATTATGATATTGGCCAAAACAATGTCAAAATGATTGACTGGGCTATTGAAAACAAACAATGGGATTATGCAGGTGTTGGTAAAGCCATTTTTGCATGGAGCTGGTTAAATTTAACCACCTATCATGGGGAGGTTGTATTAAAAGAAGCATTTAATACTGACCAAATTACCTTTCAATATGACAAACAAGAAGATGTTTATGCTGAAGTGAGAAAATTAAGTCATGAGGCTTTATCTTATTTAAATAAAACAGGCGACAACGCAAGTCAAACAAATTTAGCAAAAGGGGATGCCTTCTTTTACAAAGGAGATGTAAGCAAATGGAAAAAATTTGTATACGGCGTATTGGCTAGATCTTTTAATCATTTGACGAATAAAGCAGATTACAAAGCGGATTCAGTTTTGTTTTACACCAACTTAGCAATGAAAGAAAGTACTGATGATGGCTTGGTTAAGTTCACTGCTTCATTAGTGAGTGCGACTAACAATATGTTTGGTCCATTTAGAGCAAACTTAGGCGGTGCCTCAACAGTATCTCCAACGGCGATCAGACAAGGTGCTTTTATTGCTAATTTAATGAGTGGCGCAAATAGTGCCTTCCCTGGTGTTACTGATCCTAGAGCAATTTATATATTACGCTTAAATGCAAACAATACATTTAAAGGAGTTGAACCAAATAAAGGCCAAGCTGTTTTAGCTGCGAATGATCGTCCTGAAAATTTTTGGGGTGTGCCACAAATTACGGCAAATAATACTGCTCCGGCAAATGACTTAAACTGTCGATTTATTTTCCGTAACGATGCGCCTTTCCCTGTAATGACTGCAACTGAAATTTCATTTATGCGTGCAGAAGCGGCCTTCTTAAAAGGAGACAGAGCAACAGCTTTGGTTGCTTATAAGGATGGTATCGCAAAACACTTTGATTTATTAATGAATTATTATAATACCAATGTGCCTGCTGCTAGTTTGTTAACTGCAAGTATTAAAGCTAATTTTTTAGCTGATCCAAAAGTAGTTCCAGCAAATGCAGCGGACTTAACATTATCTATGATTATGTTGCAAAAATATATTGCCATGTTTGGCTATGGTACTTTTGAAACCTGGACGGATATGCGTCGTTACCACTATGTTGATTTGGATAAGACAACTGGAAAGCAAGTATTTACAGACTTTGTGGTACCTACTGGAACTGGATTGTTTGAAGATAATGGCGGTAAATTAGTATACAGAATGCGTCCAAGATTCAACTCGGAATATGTATGGAATATTAATGAATTAGCTAGAATTGGCGCTACGCAATTAGATTATCACACAAAAGAACAGTGGTTTTCTCAAAAATAATAAATTCTAATAAAAAATAAATTATGAAAAAATCATTACAACATATAATTTTTGGCGCCTTGGTCCTTGTCGTTGGATTGGCGGCTTGTAATAAAGAAACTACCTATGTAGCTGATCCGGTTTCGTTAAGTTCAAGTGCATACATCAAATTTTTGCATGTATCTCCATCATTGGCTACCATTACCGGCCAAGCGGATAACGTAACCTTATTAAACTTAGATTTAAAATCAAATACGTATAGTAAAATAACAGGCACGCCGTTGGCATATGAAAGATATTTCCCAACCACCACCAATAGCTATGCTGCAATTAATGCAGGCCTACAAACTATAAAATTTAGTTTAGCCGCAGTAAGCCAAAAAGATTCCATAGAATTATTTTTGAAAAAGGTACAAGCTGATGCAGGAAAGTATTATAGTTTCATTATTACCGACTCCATTAAATCAGCATCATTAAGTAAAGCAATGTTTTTACAAGATGACTTGCTAACACTTGGGTCAACGCAAATTGGAATGCGTTTTGTTCATGCTATTTGGAATGATACTGCTGCTAAAAACATTGATATATTTTCAAGGAGAAACAATGCGAACATTTTTTCTGGGCGTAGTGCAGGATCTGCTAGTACATTTACTCCGTTAAACTATTTCACAACAAACGATACTTTAATTGTTAGACGCGCGGGTACTACCTTTGCACTAGCTAGCTTGAACGGGGTTGGTTTTACACCCGGCCGTAATTATACCTTAGTATATAAAGGAAACGGTGCTGTGACTACTGCTACAGCTAAGCCGCGCTCTTTGTTGATCTATGGTCACTAGGATGCAATAAAGTTTTTTAAAATAACCCTCGCGAATTCGCGAGGGTTATTTTTTTATGCTACTTTTAAGAATAAAAATATAGCGTAACAACAAAATACAAGTATATATGAATTTAAAAACAGCGGCTAATAGTGGACTTTTTATTGTACTGACATTTTGTATGGCGTCCGCATCCTTAGCACAAACCTCCATTTTAAAATGGAAAGAAGTAACGAGCCAGTTTGGCCCATTGCCTGCTTCCATCAAAGTTTTTGAATCCGAAAATACTTACCAAGACAGTGCATTTAAAGGATTTTATGTTGAAATTGATACGAAGGATAAAAATTTACACTTAGATACAGACACTACTTTATTTAGACGCTTAACGCCACAACAATTTTATACTAAATTAGATCAGCCATTGGTCGTTGTGAATTCCTCTTTTTTTGAATTTAAAAGAAATACCAACGTTAATATAGTTGTGAAAAACGGCCTACCTGTTAGTTATAATATTCATGATATACCAGGTAAAGGAAAGGACACACTTACTTATACGCATGTGTTGGGTGCAGCTTTAGGGATGGATAAAAAGGGCAGTATGGATATCGCATATACTTTTACTGATTCGGCTAGTAAAAGTATCATGTACCAGCAATTACCCATGAATGCATTTAAGGATTCAAATGCCAAGTTAGTAGTGACCGATCCAAACTTAACTAATTTAAGTGTTTGGAAATTGAAATGGGCAAATGGCGGGGGCCCAGTTTTAATGAGATCTGGACGTATTCATATTTCAAACAATGAGGAAAGAAAATTTGCAGGCAAGGCTATCAATGATTACCATCCCCGAACAGCGATGGGCTATGATATGGAGGGAAAATTAATTATTATGGCTATTCAAGGCCGGATGAAAGGAATAGCAGTAGGTGCAACTTTAAATCAAATGGCTTCTTTTTTTGAGCAATTAGATTGTTATGAAGCAATAAATTTAGATGGGGGCGGCAGCAGCTGTTTATTAGTGAATGGCAAAGAAACCATCAAACCTTCCGATCCTACAGGACAAAGACCAGTACCTGCTATATTTTATGTGAAATAATTAGGGTTTCGATTTCGGAACCAGTAATAAGTTTTTTTGTAAGGTTTGTTTTAAATGCCTTTTTACGACATCACCCATGGTCTTTGCTTTATGGTAAGTAGAGTTCTCTTTAAAATGTGCGGTCAATTCTTTTTTTAGCTGTTCAATTTTTTCTGGCTGTGAAATTTTGTCCTTACTCATAATATCAAACAACTCTTTTACTTGATATTTAGCTAGTACCAATCTAAAAGTCATCATGGTTCTTTCCTCGGCTTGGTATTGTGCAATTGACTTTGTATCTAAATTATTAATGACCAAATCAACAAAGGCAATATTTTCCTTATAAAATTGCGGTAAGTATAAGTTTTTTCGACCCTCATAGGATTGTTGGTCAAAGTCAATGGCTCTAATTCGGTATTGAAAATCCTCAATGTCAGGAATAATATTTACTACATAGTTATAGGAACGCATGTCCCCTAATAATTGCACAAAGCAACGCTCATTAAATTTTACAAATTCTTTCGCTAATCTAATCACATTGATATTGGGATCCTGTAAATGATCGGTTATAAAAACATCTCCAGGAATGCCAGGAATATGTTCTTCAATCAAGGTTTCGTTATGCGTGAAATAAGTAATTCTGTTAGGCGATAATAAATGTTCAAGCTCTAAACCGTACACCCTGCTTGCATCGGCTTGTTTAATATAATAATGGTCGTAGTTATCATTTAACTTATTAATGATTCTAATTCTAAAGGGCTGACTGTTTCCAAAATAACAAAAATCTATTCTTGATACATCTAAATGATCAAGATAACTGATATCTCCTTCGGTTTTTAAAATAGCATAAATGCGAACTAAGCTTACACGCAAGTGTTCCCATTCCTTCATGTCGAAAGATAATTTTTCCCAACTTGTATCCTTGCCTTGTTTGTTTTTTAATGGAACAGAGTAGGTGTATCTTTGTAGGTCCTTATAGCTTACGGGTAATTTTACTTCACGTCCATAGCGCACTAAATAATTACGGAGTTGCGCATTGATAGGAAATATGGGCTTTTTTCTAGATGGCTTTTCGGACTCGTTCGTCTTTATAATATTTTCAAAAAAATTATTCAATGATTTGAGTTATATTTTATTTACCCAACTTTTTAATGCGCATATTTTTAAATCGCACTACATCGCCATGTCCTAAAAATCCAATATGACCAGTAGTGTTTTTTAAACCAGGGTGTTCGTTATGATCAACTGTGCCATTTTTAGTAGCCTCTTTTAAATCAGCTTCTGTAATTACAGTGCCATTTAAGGTGACTTTAATTTTTGAACCCTGAAT
This sequence comes from uncultured Bacteroidota bacterium, assembly GCA_903953815.1. Lineage (GTDB taxonomy): Bacteria > Bacteroidota > Bacteroidia > Chitinophagales > Chitinophagaceae > Sediminibacterium. Next base: position 4,840 of record CAJBLA010000289.1, read on the forward strand.
CATAATTTCTTCCTGGTTCCATTCACCTGTAGGTTTTAAAAATCCTCTTTTTGCTGGTACAATGCCATAAACTGATCCATGGTATTGATAGGGCTTTAAATTAGCATACATAGGGTGTTCACTATCTAATACTTGTATTTCCATTCCTACATAAGCAGCGTCACCTTCTAAGGGTGCACGAATGCCAATACCGTTATTAGCACCGGGTGTCAACTGAAACTCAAATCGATAAATAAAATCGCTGAACTCCTCCTTGGTGTATAAATTTCCGCCACCTTTTGAACTTGGATTCACTTCAATAGCACCATCTTTAGATAAGTAACCTGAAAAATTCCCCATCCAATGATCCATATTTGTTCCGTCATATAATTGTACAAATCCTTCTTGTTTTTCAGTTTCTGTTAAATTAGTTTTTATATTATTAGGGGTAGGTATCTCTCTTATGTAAATATTACGATAAGCTACATAAGTGCCATGTGCTTGTAATTCAATTTGCTCCTTGGTAAATAAGGGTAGTTTACGATCCCAATAATTTTCGAGTGAGACATTATCTGTTACCAAAATCCCATTTAAATACACCGTTACTTTATCCCCCTTCATTATAATATGAAAGGTATTCCATTCCCCTATTTTATTATCGGCTACTAATAACGGCTTGCTTATATTTTTTTGATTATTGTACAATCCGCCTGAACCAACTTGTGCACCTACTTCGCGACGGCTGGTATCCCAAATTTGTACCTGTGGTGTTCCTCTTAAATAAATACCTGCATCTCCTTTTTCTGTTATTTTCCAATCCACAAACATTTCCATATCACCATACTGCTTCTCAGTGCATAAATTATCACCATGTCCGGTAAAAACCAATAAGCCATCTTTGATAACCCAATCCGTTTTAATAGATTCATTTACTTTTTGTTGCGCAGTCGCTAAATCGGTTTCACTCATTTTACCTCTTGCAATTGGATTTTTAACGAGTCCCTTCCATCCGGTTAAATCCTTACCATTAAACAAAGAAACAAATCCGTAATCATAAGGTATTTTTTTGAGCTGCGCTTTAAGTTTAGGAACCAATAGGGCGCTATCCTCACCACGGATAAGTGGCAGCGCTTGTTCAAGTGCTTGTCGAACCATTGGGCCACCAATTTCACCAATGAGATTATTTGCTAATGCTAATCTTGTAATAATTAATGCTGCTTCCTTTTGAACACCCGCTTCCCCTAAAAATTGGCTAACAAAAGCAAATGCGCCAATACTTGGAATTTTACCAGCTTGTATTAATATGCTTTTCTTTTGAAAATCATTTCCATTTACTTTTACCTTGTCCATTTGATCTTGGAGCTGTAATAGTTTTTGTGTTGAATTTTGTTGTATTTCTATTTTCGCTGCAACTTTTTCAATGGATGGTAAGCTTTGTAATTTAGAAGTTACTAAAGTTTCTGTACTCAATAAACCGATTTGTGCATTGATGAATGTGGTCGCATAATTAGTGCTTGCTTTTTTAAATTGTTTTTTAAGCAATTGAACCGTCTTCACTTTTTTTGCAGTTTCCAATGAAACAATGTTTACATATGCGTTTAAGGCATAAGTGGCTTTTAATTTTAACGAGTCGTCGTCCAACATTTTAAAAAGTACTTTCCACTCTGCACTTTTCCAAGTACCCATGGTAGTTAATGCATCTGTAACTTCGCTCGCATGCTGATAAGGAAATACAGTCAACACTTGATTTACATTATTTTCTCCCTTTTGTGCTTGCACTTGGAAGGAAATAAATAAGGTCAGTGCAATTAAATAAATATATTTTTTCATAAAAAGTAATTCTAAGGTTTTTCTAAATCGGTGAATTCATGTTACGCATATGTTTCATGAACCAACATTAATTAAATACGCCAAGGGCCGCGCATGGGCGGGTTAATTAAAAAATTAGCTTCTGTGTCATTTAAAAATTCTTGGGTATCTGGATCAAAATGTAAAGTTCTGCCTAATTGTAAGGCAATCTTACCCATATTAATCATAGTACATGACCTAAATCCGTTGGACTCATTTAAAGCAAACGGGGTTCGATATTTTACTGCGTCCAGAAAATTTGTAACCTGAGGTGCAGGATCTGGCATCATTGCAATTTTCTCTTTTAAATTAGGAATGTCAGATTTAAATCCGGCAAACAATTTTCCTTTTGGTCCTTCTATATATGCAGCATTAGGATCAGTAGCCTCCCCATCTAAAATAATTTTACAACCATCGGCATAAGTGTAAGTGATTTTTCGGAAGGTACCACATGCATCCGGGTGCTGTTGTTCCGCATCTACTTCCACTTTAATAGGACTGGTTTCATCCTTGCCTAAGAAATATTGAATAGGGTCCAGATAGTGTTGTCCCATATCACCCAAACCGCCGCCATCATAATCCCAGTAACCTCGGAAGGTACCATGAACTCTGTGTGCATTGTAGGATTTGTAAGGCGCTGGCCCTAACCACCTGTCATAATCTAATTCGGCAGGGATGGCTTGCTCTTCTAATTTCGTTTTTCCTATCCAATAAAATTTCCAATCAAATCCGGTTGTTTTACTTACAGTAACAGTGAGTGGCCATCCTAATAATCCAGATTCCACCAATTTTTTAATGGGTTTTACAGTTGTATTCATTCCATAAAAATTCTCTTCAAAACGGAACCATGTATTTAAACGAAACATTCTTTTGTATTCCTTTACCGCTTCTACTACTTTTTTCCCTTCACCAATTGTACGCGTCATTGGTTTTTCACACCAAATATCTTTTCCGGCTTTAGCAGCATCTACCGCCATGATGCCATGCCAATGGGGTGGGGTCGCAATATGTACAATATCAACTTCAGGAAGTGCGATTAATTCTTGGTGATTGTGAAATGTTTTCACCCCACCTCCAATTAATTTCTCAGCACTTAGTAAATGATTTTTATCAACATCACAAATGGCTACTACCCTTGTTCCAGCATAACCTATATGACCACGGCCCATACCGCCTAAGCCAATAATACCTTTGGTAAGTTGATCACTAGGGGCTATGAATCCCTTGCCTAATACATGTCTTGGTAAAATTGAAAATCCTGCAATAATGGTAGCAGTATTTTTTAAAAATTTCCTTCTGGTATTTTTTTCAATTTTCATTTGAATATGTTTAACACTAAAAATGAGTATATAAATAAAAGTATTCCTTAACTTAATTTGAACACTTTCACATTTTTAAAATAAATGGGCGCGCCTGCATGTTTACCTTGTAAACCAATATGACCGCGAAGCGCAAGTGTTGACATTGGATTTTTTAACCAAGAAGGTACACTGCTACCGTCTGGATTCACTTTAGCTGATGTAAAATCGTCCATATTACATTCATTGACTAAACTGCCATTTAAAACAATTGAAATCATTTTTCCTTTACAAGTAATTGTGAAGTGATTCCATTCTCCTGCAGGCTTTAACGATTTGTTGGTCGCAGGCTTACGTCCAAAAATAGCGGCACATTGCCAAGTGGGCGCTGCTTTGCTCCATTGCTTTGAATAATCATCTGCAATTTGTATTTCAACAGAATTAGGAATCCACTCTACAATATCTGTTGCGTGCACAATAACGCCACTATTGGTGCCATCCGCATTTTGAAAATCTAAATCCAAAATAAAATCATCGTATTCGTCAAAGCTCCAAATAGCATCATCCTTACTTGCGGTAATCACCCCACTTGAATCCTTCCAAATTGATTTATCATAAATTGCCTTTGATAAATTAGTACCGAATAAATTTTTCCATCCTTTGCCCATGGGCTGGCCTTGAACAACGATAGGTGTATTTTGTGCGCCTACATGGAGGGCTATTGTAATGAATAGGAAGAATAAAATAAATTGAATTTTTTTCATAAGATGGGTTTAATAATTTTTACCTTTTGTCGCTAATGATTCTTTTTCACCTAGTTATTTTATTAAGCAAGATCAAATTACTTTTAAAGGCGGGTATGCAAATATTTGCTTCTCTAAATTTATCATTTTTTACTTAAATACCGGTCAACTATTTAGCTATAATATAGCTAGTCCGACTAATTATTTTCATTGCGAATAGCGATTCCCTTTCTTGTCATATTTTGAACGCCATTATCAATACTAAGCGTGCCATTTACCCACACATATTTTATGCCTTTACTATATTGGTGTGGTTGGTTATATTCTGATGCATCTGAAATTTCATCCTCATCAAAAATGACAATGTCGGCAAAATAACCTTCTTTAATTAAGCCCCTATTTTTTAAATTAAACTTTTGTGCGGGCAAGCTAGTCATGCGTCTTATGGCTTCCTCTAAACTAATGACGCCTAAGGTTTTAACGTATCTTCCGAGTACCCTAGCATTGGTTCCATAAGCGCGAGGATGCGGCATACCGGAACCAAAATTGACAATGCCCGCATCACTTGCAAACATATTAAATGGGTACTTCATGATTGTTTTTACATCTTCCTCGCTCATGCCGTGATAGATCATTTGGGCGCCCCCTTTTTCAATCATTTGAATGATTGTTTCTGCTTCTTGTTTGGCATTATTTTTATTTCCTCTTAAAATATTTATTTCTTCAATACTTTTTCCATTATAAGTTGAATCAGTACTATAATTTGCAACAACTGCGTAACTAAAATGCTTTAATCCTCTTTTTTTGATGATACCCATACTATGTGCCGCTACTTTTTTTCTGATACTCGGATTTTTTAATCTTGACATGATTGAATCCTGTCCATCTGCTAATACCCAATCAGGAAGTAATACACTAAGCTGTGTACTGCTTGCGGTATAAGGGTATTGGTCAATGGTCACATCAATACCTTCCTTTCTTGCATTTACAATTAATGGAATTGTTTCTTTGCTTCTCCCCCAATTATTTTGACCGCTTACTTTAAAATGTGAAATTTCAACTGGAATATTTGCTTCACGACCAATGTTAATTGCCTCATTAATTGCATCCACTACTTTATCTTCTTCATACCTAATATGTGATGCATACACACCACCATTATTGGACACTACTTTAGCTAGCCGAACAATTTCAGAAGTAGGCGCATAAGTACCAGGGATATAAATTAAACCCGTGGACATACCAGTGGCGCCATCTTTCATTGCTTGCTGCGCTAATTGTTCCATCTGCATTAATTCTTGTTCCGTAGCATTCCGATTCGCCGTGCCCATGACTTGTTTACGAATGGTATTGTGTCCAATGAGAGATGCAATATTTATAGCAACGCCAACCGAATCAATACTATTAAAATATTTTTTTAAGTCCTCCATTGACCCCCCACAATTTCCAGTAATTACGGTGGTTACCCCATCATAAATAAAATTAGAAGCCAAAGGGTTTCTAATTGCTGCATTTTCAATATGCCCATGAACATCAATAAAACCTGGTGAAATAATGAATCCTTTTGCATCAATTTCTCGCGTTCCTTTCCAATTTTGTAAATTTCCAATGGCTACAATTTTATCTTTTGTAATCGCCACATCCTTATACTGCCATTGATTTCCCATGCCATCTATTAATTTACCATTTCGGATGATATAATCTGCAGTTTGCCCATGACTATTTAAAATAGATAAAAAAGTTAAAGCAATAAGTATGATTTTTTTCATTATAACATTTGTTTATTGTAAGATGTATACTTGATTAATAAAGCTAATTTATATTTTATACTCGTTAAGATAATTTTAACAATTTACCATTTATGACCCCAATAAATTTATGAATAATTACTTTACCAGTTTGATGATGGATAAAATATTAGCCCCCTTTTTTTGGAAAAAAGACGAAGATTATTTAGCTTGAGAGTACTTAAACCAAATCACTAAAACCATTTTACTTATGAGTCAACCTATTAATGCAAATCGTCTGTTTTATGCGAGCTGCTTTGCACTTATCACGACTGCTTTTTCATTCAGTATCCGTGCTGGTATTTTAACACAGTTAGGCACCGAAATGAATTTAGACACCGTACAATTGGGAACCATTAATTCCATGTGGTTTCTTGGATTCCCGATTTCCATGATCTTAGGCGGAATTTTTTATTCTTACATTGGTCCAAAATTAATTATGCAAATAGCATTGGTCGCACATGCTGTTGGTATTTTAATGACTATTTATGCAGTTGATTACAACACACTATTAATCTCAACCCTATTGATAGGCTTGGGTAATGGATGTACGGAAGCAGCTTGTAATCCAATGATTGCCGATTCCTATTCTGGTATTGAAATGAACAGCAAATTGAATCGTTTCCATATGTGGTTCCCTGGTGGAATTGTATTGGGCGCTTTGGTTTCAAAATTCATGACAGATGCGAATATGCAGTGGCAAGCACAAATCTGGGTTATTTTAATTCCTACTATTATTTATGCAGTATTGTTTTATGGCCAAAGTTTTCCTAAACCAAGAATTGGAGACAATTCAGTATTGGCGAATTTTAAAGCCATGTTGAATCCTTTATATTTATTTATGGCCGCATGTATGGCTTTAACTGCGATATCTGAATTTGGTCCGCAACAATGGGTTGGACCAATTTTAGCAAAAGCAGGCGCTAGTCCAATGTTAATTTTAGCATTGGTGACTGGTTTAATGGCGGTGGGCAGATATTTTGCTGGACCATTAATTAAGAAATTAAATACAGTGGGTGTATTACTTGGCTCGGCTGTGTTTGGTGTTATTGGCTTATATATGATGAGTACCATGCAAGGATCCATGCTTTATGTAGCTGCAGTATTTTATGCATTAGGTATTTGTTATTTCTGGCCTAATATGTTGGGCTATATCGCTGAAAACCTTCCTCAAACTGGCGCACTAGGTCTTTCTATATTAGGCGGCATTGGTATGTTCTCCTCTTCTATGTTTCAACCCGTTATTGGTGCTTGGATCAGAGACAACAAAGTGGTCGCTGAAGCGAAAGGTTTAGTAGGCGATGCTGCTGATTTAGCAGCGGGACAATCTACGTTATCCAATATGCTTATTTTCCCTGGAATTTTAATTGTGGCATTTACTGCTTTGTACTTTTTTGGAAAAAAGAAACAAGTAGCTTAATACAATAAGTATCTTATAAAAAAGATCCCCTCTGATTTTTCGGAGGGGATCTTTTTTTAATAGAAGTATTGCTTAAGTTGAATCAGTTGATTCGCTATGGGTTGCGTGTTCCAATGCGCATGTATTGCCATTGCTGCACCCAAACTTGAAGCTTGAGATAAGGTAGCTGCAAATACTTTTTTATTGGGATAAGCTGCAGCTAATAAATGCATGAATACTGGATTATTGCTAAAGCCACCATCCACAAATATTTGGTCAACATCTGCGTTATTTAAAACCAAATTAGTGCTCGCTACTTGTTGTTGAATAATATTAAATATTAATTGGTGGTAAGCTTCCTCATAATTATTAATATTAAAAAGGGTACCCGATTCAATTAAGTTGATATATATCACTTTATTGAACTCGACGGTTTTATAATAATCTACCGGTTTATTAAACTGTTCTGCTATTTTTTTTATTTGTTGCTCATGTTCATTGCCAGCAAATAAGCGAGAAGCCTTAATTGGATTTCCAGTGTAGGAAATATAACACAAACAATCCTGCTTTAATTCGGCCTCAGTAAGCACGCTTTGATTAAAAGGATTCAAACTAATGCACCAGGTACCTGTTGAAATTAACACATAGGGAGATTGGAAAGAGTGTATATAAGGCACCAAGGCTGCTGAGCTATCATGAAGACCAATCCCCACTTTTAAGGGTTGGGGAACTGATGAAAAATTTACGGCAATCACTTCATCACTTTTTTTGATGGGCGCTAGTTTATCAAGGATGCCCTCCTGACTTACCCAGTCATGGTATTGCTTTGTATTAAAATTCCATAAGTGGGTATGACAACCAATACTAGTGATATCGGAAAAAAGTTGTTGTGTAAATAAAAAACTTAAATATTGTG
>CAJBLA010000290.1 GCA_903953815.1 uncultured Bacteroidota bacterium
AAAAACCTCACGCAAAACCTCACGCAAACCTCACGCAGAAACAACAAAGGACCCACGATTTAACGTAAGTCCTTGATTTTCATGTAGCGAGACCGGGATTTGAACCCGGGACCTCAGGGTTATGAAGATTTTTTGAGAAAACGGAGGCGTTGATTTGTAATGAGTTATGTTTTGGCAAAACCGAAATCAACCGATTTTAACCGATTTCAGGGGGTATTTTCCTCACGCAGGAATTAAAAAGGGAATGTAGAAACATTCCCCGTTTGTCTGACATCTATGAGACCCCTTTATTTGGGTAATTTACTAACCCAGTTTAAACCACCCTTCAAATAATTTATCTCCAGATAACTGAAATTCTTTTTGATCAACAATTTCATCATCGATTTTTTTTATTAGAGTTATATATCTTCCTTTTTGCAGAAACTGATTATTTACAAAAACGCTAAATTTAATTTCCTTTGGCTGCTTTAAAAATATTTCTTTTGACCACCTATTCCCAACAAATTCTTTTATAAATGGTCTTCCATTTTCATCAGTATACTGTACCTGACCAAATGTTTCAAAACTTATTTCAACAATAAGTTCAACTTTAATCAATGGTATAGTATCCATTATCCTATTATTTGGAAATAGATTATAAATATCTTTTACAGAAATGGTTCTGGGGGACATTTTGAATTGTTTAATTCAGTACTAAATTAGAAAAGAGGTATAACTAGTATATTAATTAGAGATTAACATTTTGTGTTTTTAGTTTGCATAGAAACAATTCTATTAAAAAGTTAAAAACCTCACGCAATAAAACCCAATGATAGCATGTGTTTCAAGATAAAAAGTGATGTTTTCATGAAACAAAAAACCACTCACGATTTAACGTAAGTGGTTCATTTTTAACACTTTACAGTGTAGCGAGACCGGGATTGCCAGCTTCGTTTCTCTACGCTGTCATCCCAACAAGTTCGATTTACCCAAAGCCTTTCAACCTATTCGCTTCGCAAATAGGTTGCCTTTTTTAACGCTCATCCGCTCAATCAAGCGAGCTTGTTTCGCGGCTTCGCATTAAAAAAGCCTGTCACGTTCGTGACAGGCTTTGTAGCCAGTATTGTACTACATTCTAACCAAATGTGGAGGGATATAAGTGGATTCTATACTTTGGTTACGGTAGTTAAAAAATTTCTTAAGATTAAAAAACAATACTCATAATCAGGGTATCCAACTTCATGCCCTGATATCCACACAGCTATAAGAGAAGATGATAAAAGATAGCTGTATTAAATATATAAAAATTCCCTAAAAAGTAACATCCGCGCATTTCTAATAAGTACTTTTGTATTTTAAAACATGATTGAATGAAATCACTATTCTGCATATGCTTTACGCTTTTTTTTTCCTTTTCTTCCATACATGCCCAATCTAATTTAAAATTAAATATCAAAAATGCGGAAACCAAAGAGCCGCTTACAGGGGCTAGTGTAAAAATTATAGCACTCAATAAAACAGCTATCGCTGATAGTTCAGGTTCT
>CAJBLA010000291.1 GCA_903953815.1 uncultured Bacteroidota bacterium
TATTTTAAATGCTATCATGGAAATTGATAGTTTCTTTATTGATATCCCCAAAGAATTTTCAACCTATAAAGATGATCTTCGTACAAGAAGGGCCATAGAAAGAAATATTGAAATTATTGGTGAAGCATTGAGTAGAATTATAACAAAGGAGGAAGCGATCAAAATTTCAAATGCTAGAAAAATTGTAGATACAAGAAACAGAATTATTCACGGTTACGATTCAGTATCTGATGAGATTATCTGGGGAATTGTTATCAACCACGTGCCAATACTACAAACAGAAGTAAAAGATTTATTAGGGGAATAATTAGTTATTATAACTCAACGAATTCAGGGGGTGTTTTGATGACACAGTGATGTTTATGGTAAATACAAATTTTTTTATCCAATTTAGTAACGCTTACAGACGAAAGATGCAACTATAATGGGATGATTGAGTATTTGACTATCAGAAAATTAAAGAGTTGAACTTCGTGTCAATTTGCAGAAGGTCTAACTGGCTACTTTGCCTGCTGTTCCATAAAGGATAGTTTATCCCAGTAACCCCTTTGGTAAACTATCTGATCATTTTCAATCCAAAAAAATCCACATCCACGAAGACCTTTAGGGTCTTTCCATTCTAACATACCAACATTCCCATCCTCAAATATGTTCTCCACTATACATACCATCTCAAATTTTTCAAATTCATCCTTGAACATATTCCTGATGTTAACTCTCCCTTCCGTAAAACCATTGGGAGTCTGATGATTTATGCAATTTTCAGCGTACAATTCGCCTAATCCTTCATAATCGTAACGGTTGAAACATTCAACCCATTTTTGTAATATCTCTTTCGGTGTCATAAATAAAAAAAGGTTACACTATAAAAGTATAACCTTTTTATCATTTTTGCTCCCCTAATTGACGAAAGATGCAACTATAATGCGATGATTGAGTATGTGACTATCAGGAAATTAATGGGTTGAACTTCGTTCATTGGGGAATGAAAATAATTTTTACAACAAATCCGCAAAAACTAAATTTGCAGTAATTTTAGTAAGTTCGTTAATATTCATACAATAGATAATTAAATCTCAATAAAATGATTAACATAGAGGAAACAAATTTGGAATATACGTTAAAGAATTCTCAAAAAGACGATTGGAATTTTTATATAAGAACACATCAAGAAGATTTTACAGAACTTATCAAGCTCTCCATTTCCAACAAGCAGCCTTATTCGTGGCGTGCATCTTGGTTGTTATCGAGTTGTATGAAAGACAATGATGAACGTCTAATGTTATACATAAAAAAGATAATTGATTTACTGCCAACCCTTCAAAATAGTCAACAACGTGGATTATTAAAAGTTTTACAAAGAATGGTAATAGAATCTAAATACGATGGAAAGTTGTTTGATACTTGTATAAAAATTTGGGAGGAAATAAATAATAATCCTGCTCTACGTTTTCAAGCATTAAAAACCATGTTCAATATTTCAAAAAAATATCCAGATTTTTTGAACGAAATAAAAGTTTTGACTGATGCTTATTATACAGATAACCTTACAGAAGGGGTAAAGAAATCGGTCTTTAGACTAATAAAAAATGATTTGAAATAAAAAGTCAATTTACAGCACTACACATAAAAAGATACAACTAGCCTAACTCACTGATAGGCAAAGAACAAGCCGTCATTTTTAATGGTTTGTCCAATGTGGCTCCCCTTTCTGAGTTTGAACAAATAAATGATAAAACTAACACAATTCCTCACGCAATAGAACCCAATGATAGCAAGTGTTTCAAGATAAAAAGTGATGTTTTCATGACACAGGGTAATTCAATAATCCTAGTACGAATTTACTTTAATTTTCTTTCAGATTTAGTCCACTGGATTGGAGGAAATTGATTGGCAATTTGTGCATTTGAAGGGTTTCTAACCTTACTCAATTTCCCTTCTGAAAATAACTTATCCGATATAGTAGTCCAGTTTGGACATTCATTCTCTTCTTGAATCCAATGATGATAAGATGCTTCATTACACCATTTAGGAAGGTATTGCATAGCATTTCTATGCGATGAAGAACCTCTAAATCTTTTCATTGATTCTTCATCCTCCCATAATGTAATTGTCCAAAAGGTTAATTTTTTATCAATTAGTTCTTTTCCCATTAATAAACCACTTGATGATTTTAATTCTTTCACTGAGGCTTCATTTGCTCTCATAAATGAGAATAAAAAAAATAGGGATTTTACACGAAGTCTGGTTACAGAGACGAAAGGCATAATAATGTTTTATTTATGTAAAAATAGTAAAATAAATTCCGTTGATTCAATGCTGTTAACCGCTGTAGAAATATCAGCATTAAAGGCTCGTGTTTTTGGTAAGAAATAACAAAAACCTCACGCAAAAACAACAAAGGACCCACGATTTAACGTAAGTCCTTGATTTTCATGTAGCGAGACCGGGATTTGAACCCGGGACCTCAGGGTTATGAATATTTTTTGATAAAATGAAGGTATTGATTTGTAGTTAGTTATGTTTTCACAAAA
>CAJBLA010000292.1 GCA_903953815.1 uncultured Bacteroidota bacterium
AATACGCGTAATGGTAAAATCTTGCATTGCATACTTAATGGTGGGGCAGGCTTGCAATGGCATACTTTTTTTAAGTCTATTTTGGTATACGCTTGCAATTAAAATTTTATCAGAATCATTATTCGTTTCTTCTTCCACAATAGAGGCAAGGGTGTATACTTGTTGTGGAGTTAATCCACGCTGAGCCGCTTTGTTGTTTCTATTTTTCGCATCCCAAAATTGGCTTTGCGCCTCCTTCATTTTTTTTAATAATTTGGACATGGACGTATTCCAGTAAAACTCGTAGGTGTTTGGAATAAATAAAGTAAATAATTGTGCGGTATCAATATTGAATGGCGCCAATGAGTCATTGCTATTTAAATATAAAGCCGCTTCATTACTGTCGATGGCAAAAGTGGTGGAGATTAATTTTGCTAAATCTCCCTTGGTTCTTACTTTGTTTAATATAAATTTCACAATAGGTTGTTGGTTATTTCGAAGCATGCGTAAGATTGAAAATAAGTTCGCTTTTTTCTTAACAAGGAAGAACCCAGATTTAGTTTTATTTTGGATATCAAATAGCGGGGCAAGTAGGGTGAAGCTTATTTTTTCTGGAATAATATGATGAGCGACTAAGCTATCACCCAAATCATCGATAGACATCCTGTTTTTGTCATACTGAAAACGAACCTGTGCTTCAGGGAATGAGGTAGATTTTATAAAAATAATATAGGCTTCATAGCTGATTAAAATGAGTAAAGCAAATAGGAACAATTTTTTCATTGGAATTTCCCTTAAATATTTTTATAAAATGTATTGGGTAAAGTTAAGTTTTGTAGACCATAAATAAAAAATCCCTCCCTTTGAAAGAGAAGGATTTAGGATAAATTTATTATAAATGAAGGCTATTCTAACTTTCGTATAGTAGCTCCAAATGGACTTTATTTTTTTGTATTTGCTGGCGGCGGCGGTGGCGGAGTAGCCATTGCTGGTGCCGCTTGTGGTTGTGCAGGTGCAGTTAAAGGAGCAGTTGCTGAAGTGTTTACTTTTTGTAATAATCCTTTGTCGGAGTCAGTAGTACCTGATTTTAAGAACACCGTTGATGTCATTGCTAAAATGGCAATTAATGCAGCAAAAATCCAAGTTCCTTTTTCAAGTACATCAGTTGTTTGCTTAACACCCATAAAATTATTAGATATGCCACCCACATTTGCGTTCAATCCGCCTCCTTTAGGGTTTTGTATTAAAACCATAAATCCAAGGCCAAAACACGCTGCGATAATTAAAATCAGGAATAAAGTAATCATTTTCTTTTTTTTAGTTGTTCAATTCTGGACGCAAAATAAACGGATTTTTCAGGAAAAATAAAACTTAATTTCGAATATAGGGCAATTGCCTTCTTAGAATTGCCTTGTTTTTCCCATACTTCAGCCATGGCTTCCGTGACCACTTCCTCCATTATATTGGCTTTTTCAGCGATGGCAGTGATCTCTTTTTCCTGTGCTTCCGCTAATTCAGGGGTATTTGGCACCCCTTCTTTTTCTTTTAATACTTTTAACCAAGCCGTAAAACTGCGTAATTGTTGGGTAAATTTATCCTGAGGCAGGGTAGCAAGGTCAATTTCAATGCCTTGAGCCGCAAAATAGTCCTTTTGAAGCGGTGTAAGCTCCATTTCATAAGCTGCAGTGTCCAAAGTCACAGGTTCCTTAAATTGGGCTAATTGATCCGAAATTAGGGAACTTAACTTTTCCTCCATGGGGGCGGAAATGGTATCGGTATCCTCCAGTTGAAGCCATTGGTGAATTTGTATTGCAGCCGGGAAAAAAGACGTTGTTTTTTGCAATTGTGTTATAAGTAAAGGCGAATTGGCCAGCTCATATTTCTTTGCCAACAAAAATTGCAAGCTAGGGCTATAAGGGTGTTTCTCCACCCATTGTGCTAATTCTTTGGTTTCAATGGCTTCTAAATTCGAGTGGCCTGTCCATTGCAATAAAATATTATTAAGTAGGGTGGATGTCATAGATTACCAGTTTGAAAAAATTTGGTTAAATATATCATCCGTTATATTTCTTAATATATCACTCATTAATTGTCCTTCGGCCTGACTTAAGGTTAAGTTAGCAGAGAAGTCAAAATTACGTGTAACATCAAATTCTTGTTCTTTATTTTCTAGTGTCTTTTTCAAAATCACATGCACGGTAACAGTTAGTCGGTTGGTACTGGCTTGTTGTGCGCTCACACCCACCGTTTGTGAAGGATCATAATTAGTGATGGTCGCATATATTTGATAATGCGCATCATCACTATTGGTCCGCGTTAATTTAGTTTGACTAATTATTTTTTGCAGCAACTTGTCTGTAAGCTGTGGTGCTAATTGTGGGTTCACATACCTAGCCTTATTCTCAATAAAACCAATTTTAATGGTTTTAATATTGTCAGGAATCACGGCATCCTTAAAGCTGTATATTCCACAACCGCTTAAGCCCATACTTATGAATACAAGTAAAGCGAATGTATATTTAAGATAATTATTCTTCAATGTCGTATTCTTTAATTTTTCGATATAAAGTGCGTTCGCTAATCCCTAAGTCTGTTGAAGCATCCTTACGTCTGCCTCTGTGTTTTTTCAAGGCCTTTAAAATTAGTTCTTTTTCTTTATCCATGATGTTTAGTGACTCATCTACTTCATACATGCCTTGTTGTTCGTTATCAATAATTACGGGCTGCTGATTCGGATGGGCTATTTGATTAGAAGGATGATGAATGATTGGGCCGACAGCGGTTGGCACAGGAGATAAGTCGTCTTTTAATTCATTCAATATCGATTCTCTGTTAAAATGTACATTTTGACCACCTAAGGAGGGGTTTTGTAAAATTTCAACAAACATTTTTTTGAGTTCATTGACATCTTTCTTCATGTCAAAAAACAACTTGTATAATATTTCTCTTTCATTCGCAAATTCACCTACTGGGGCATTCCCAGTGACCATCGGCATTTTATTTACATGCGGTTGTGGTAAAAATTCGGCAAGCGTTATTGCATTGATGGTTTCACTTTTGCTTAACACGGAAATTTGTTCCGCTATATTTTTTAGTTCACGCACGTTGCCTGGCCATGAATATTGTGCAAGCAAGTCCCTGGCTTCTGCGTCTAAAAAAATAGGTTTGGTTTTGTATTTATCAGAAAAGTCAACTACGAATTTTCTAAATAACAATGGAATATCATCTTTTCTATCTCTTAATGAAGGTACACGAATTGGTACTGTGTTTAAACGATAATATAGATCCTCTCTAAAACGACCTTTCTGTGTAAATTCTAATAATTCTCTATTTGTAGCAGCAATCACCCGAACATCTGATTTTTGCACTTTGGAAGATCCCACACGAATAAACTCACCTGTTTCTAAAACGCGTAATAATCTTGCTTGCGTGCCTAGCGGTAATTCTCCGATTTCATCTAGAAAGATAGTACCACCACTTACGGTTTCAAAATAACCTTTACGACTATCCACCGCACCTGTGAAGGAACCTTTTTCGTGACCAAATAATTCAGAGTCTATCGTGCCTTCAGGAATCGCGCCGCAGTTCACAGCAATAAATGGATTGTGTTTTCGTGCAGATAAGCTGTGAATGATTTGTGAGAATACTTCCTTACCAACACCACTTTCACCCACAATTAATACAGTTAAATCGGTAGCGGCTACTTGCGCAGCCGTATTTAATGCATGGTTTAGAGTAGGGGTGTTTCCTATAATACTAAATCTATTTTTTAATGTCTGCAAATCCATACTAGTTCGTTTTTAATGTTCCCAATAAAGTGCCTTTTGTAAATCCTGTAATAAAAATTTCAACATAATCTCCTTTTTTTATTGGGTGGTTTAATTTAGGAAATACCACCACTTTGTTTTGACTTGTACGGCCCATCCATTCTGCGTCGCTTTTTTTACTATCTCCTTCAATGAGCACTTCAAAACTTTTGCCTACATCTCTCTTATTACTTTCATTGGAGAGCGTCCATTGAACATCTACAATTTCTTGTAATCTTCTTTTTTTAATTTCCTCTGGAATATCATCTTCGTATCTTTTTGCTGCAAGTGTACCTGGTCGCTCTGAATAAAAATACATGTAGCTATAATCATATTGTGCAGCTTGCATGATACTGATGGTATCTTGATGATCCTGTTCTGTTTCAGTACAAAAACCTGCAATAATATCGGAGGAAACAGTACAGGTTGGCATTATTTCTTTGATGCGTGCAACTTTGGATAGATACCACTCACGCGTATAGGTTCTGTTCATTAATTGTAATACGCGTGTACTTCCACTTTGTACAGGCAAATGTATGTATTTGCAAATGTTAGGATACTTTGCCATGGTAAACAACACTTCATCCGTAATATCTTTTGGATGGGAAGTACTAAATCGTACCCTTAAAGTTGGGCTAATTAAAGCAACACTTTCAAGCAACATGGCAAAAGTGGTACTTGAATTATTTTCAGGATTATTCCAATAATAGCTGTCTACATTTTGTCCTAATAGGGTAATTTCTTTATATCCTTTGTCAAATAAATCACGACATTCTGCAACAATTGAAAATGCGTCGCGACTTCTTTCACGACCTCTTGTAAATGGTACCACGCAAAAACTACACATATTATTACAGCCACGCATAATAGATACAAATCCACTAATGCCATTGCTATCTATACGAACAGGCGAGATGTCGGCATAGGTCTCGTCTCGGCTTAATAAAACATTGACCGCCTTTTGACCGGTGCCCGCATCATTAATTAAATCGGGAAGTGATCGGTAAGCGTCGGGTCCAACCACGAGATCTACCAATTTTTCTTCTTCTAATAATTTCGATTTTAATCTTTCTGCCATGCAACCTAATACACCCACCAAAAGTCCAGGATTTTGTGTTTTTAGTTTTCTAAATTCAGTTAAACGTTTGCGTACAGTTTGTTCCGCTTTTTCGCGGATGGAGCAGGTGTTTAATAAAATCAAGTCGGCAACTTCAATATTTCTTGTACTCCCAAAACCATTTTTTGCTAATATAGATGCCACCACTTCGCTATCCGCAAAGTTCATCGCGCATCCATAACTTTCTATATAGAAATGCTTGGTGAATTGATCCTGTTGCCTTGCATCAGAAAAAACCTCACCTTGCCTTAATTCATCATGTTCCTTGTTCAAAGTCTGCAATAATTCCATTCCACTATTTTGAAGGACAAATTTAGTAAAAATTTATAGTATATGCCAACTTGTCATATACTATTCCCTAATTATTTGATAATTAAACTATTAATGAGGGTATTTGAACATATTATTATTTCCGAATGTATACAAATTAAAATTACAGGGGCTTATAAATCAATCATTTACTATTGTATTGGTATATTTGATAAAAACCGGCAAATGCGTAAAGGGCTTTTATTTATTTTGTTCATTCACATAGCAACTGTAACTATTGCCCAAAATATTACCGTAACAAAATTACGTTCTGAAACAGCCCGAAGTGTTCGAAAAGATAATGACACTTCTCGATGGAATTGGAAGCAAGGGGGGTTATATAACTTTAATTTATCACAAAGTTCATTGAGTAATTGGGCTGCGGGCGGTGATAATTTTAATATGGCGATAGGGTCCTATTTTAATTATTTTCTTTTGTTTAAGAAGCCGCATCAAAATTGGGACAATAATTTAGACGTCAATCTTGGTTTTATTCAATCTACCAGTTTGGGTGGGCGAAAAAATGACGATCGATTTGATTTATTAAGTAAGTACGGTTACCAAATTGATACTTCTGGTATGTGGTTTGTTTCTGGCCTATTTAATTTTAGATCTCAATTATTTCATGGTTATAGTTTTAGCGGGACAAATAAAACATTAACCTCCTCTTTTTTATCACCAGCCTATATTATTTTATCGGCAGGTTTGGATTTTAAACCTTCCAACCGTTTTTCAATATTCTTTTCTCCTTTAACTTCAAGAACCACCTTAGTTTTAAATAATACCCTATCCAGCTTGGGTAAGTATGGGGTGCAGCCAGGATCGAAAATTTCAAAAGAGACGGGTACCTTTATTACAATTAACTATGCTGATAATATTGCTACCAATGTGATGTATCGTGGTAGGGCGGATTTGTTTTCAAATTATAATGAAAAGCCAGAGAATTTAAACTTATACATGACCAATTATTTTAGCTTTAAAATAAATAAATATTTTTCAGCTACTTACAATTTGGATTTGATCTATGATGATAAAATAAAAATATTTGGTCCAACGAAATCATCACCTGGATTACAGCTTAAAAGCATCATTGGGATTGGGTACCAAAAAACCTTACAAGTAAAAAAGACGTTGATTAAAACAAAACTATAAAGTAACGGCTTTAAGTGTATGCTTTATTTTATTTGCTTTATGTGTTAAATCCTGATAGTCACTACTGATAATGGTTACATGCCCCATTTTACGACCAGGCTTGGTTTGTTTTTTACCATATAAGTGCACAAAAACATTGTCCATTTTAAGTACCTCATCTAAGCCTTCATAAACTACATCGCCCGTACAACCTTCTGCACCTATAATATTCACAATTGCAGATGGTAAAATTTCATCTGGATTACCCAATGGATAATTTAACAAAATACGCCATAGCATATCATATTGGCTACTGTAATTTGCTTCAATCGTATGATGTCCGCTATTATGCACCCGAGGAGCAGTTTCATTCACGAGTACATCCCCCGATTTATCAATAAATAATTCAATCGCAAAAAGACCAGGACTATTTAATCCGCTCATTACTTTTCGTGCAATGGCTTGGGCTTTCCATAATTGCTTTTCTTCTAATTTTGCGGGGCTTAATTGGTAGTCGAGTAAATTATAGACTGGATCAAAAATCATTTCAGCAGGCGGGTAGATAATTGTTTTTCCTTCCCCATTCATTCCAACAATCAGCGCAATTTCTTTGGCAATCGCTACCTTCTTTTCAAGCACTGCAGGGGCATTAAAACCTAATTCAATATCCTTTTCACTATCAATTACCTGAACACCTTTGCCATCATAACCACCTTCTCCCAATTTGTGTACAGCTGGTAAAAAAGTTATATGTTGCAATAGATCTGATTGGTGTTGTGTAATATGAAATTCAGATGTTGGGAT
Source organism: uncultured Bacteroidota bacterium (assembly GCA_903953815.1). GTDB lineage: Bacteria > Bacteroidota > Bacteroidia > Chitinophagales > Chitinophagaceae > Sediminibacterium. The sequence continues at coordinate 7,147 of CAJBLA010000292.1, forward strand.
TTCATTATTTTGATAAAACTCTTTTTGAAGAATTTTATTTTTTATAATGCGAATGGCAGCTGGGGTAGGATACACTTTAACACCTTCTTTTTCTAATTTTTCCAACGCTTCTACATTCACTGCTTCAATTTCAATAGTGAGTGCGTCTAATTGTTTTCCAAAGTTATACACGGAATCAAAATCCTGAATATTACCCAAGGTAAAATGATGACATAAATGTGCTGCAGGACAGTGTGCGTCGTTTTCTAAAACATAAGTAGTCACATCATAGTTTGCAGCAGCTTGTAATAACATGCGCCCCAATTGTCCACCACCTAGAATTCCTACTTTCATTTATTTTTACCTTTTTACAAAGATAAGGGGTCTTGCGTAAGTTTTCATTTTGCAAGGCGCTCAAAAGCAGTTAAATTTGTAATTATTAATAGCAAAGTATCATGCCTACTCCGATTATTACCGTTAAAAATTTGGTTAAGAAATATGGCAATTTTACAGCTGTCAATGGCATTAGTTTTGAAGTGAATCCTGGTGAAATTTTCGGATTATTAGGACCCAATGGTGCAGGTAAATCCACGACCTTAGAAATCATTGAAACATTGAGAGAAAAAACTAGTGGAGAAATATGGGTGAACGGATTAAGTATTGATGATGCGCCAGAAGCAATCAAAAAAATTATTGGGGTGCAATTGCAAACAGCTGGCTTTTATCCCAGCTTAACTTTGACAGAACTCATTGAATTATTTGTTGGTTTGTATCAAACAGAAATTGATCCTTTATCCTTACTAAATAAAGTAAATTTGTCCGATAAGGCGAATGCGAAATTTAAACAATTAAGTGGGGGACAAAAACAAAGATTCTCCATTGCGACCACGTTAATCAATAAGCCTACTATTGTATTTTTAGATGAACCTACAACGGGGCTTGATCCACAAGCACGTCGTAATTTATGGGATTTGATTAAGGAGATCAGGGATAATGGGACTACCGTGATCATTACCACACATTATATGGATGAGGCAGAAGTTTTGTGTGATCGTGTGGCCATTATAGATAGTGGTGAAATTATAGCAATTGATACACCCAATGCACTCATTGATGAATTGGTAGCAACAGGTTTTGAAAAAGTGAAGGAAGTGAAAAAAGCAAATTTGGAGGATGTATTTATACATCGTACAGGAAAAGCTTGGAGAGAAGATTAATTAAAATCAATAAAATATTCTTAAAATAAATTAATTATTATGACAGCAGATCCAAGATATCCCATTGGCAAATATGAGCCCATGCCATTTTCTGAAGCAACAAAAAAGCAATGGATCAATGAAATTAGGGTCACTCCAGCTGATATTGAATTTACAATACAGCATTTAGATAAAGCACAATTAGATACACCATATAGAGAAGGTGGTTGGACCGTACAACAGTTGATTGGGCATATTGCGGATAGTCACATGAATGCTTTTATTCGATTTAAATTGGCACTCACAGAAGATACACCTCCAATAAAACCGTATCAACAGGATGACTGGGTAAATACGGCAGATGTATTAAATACACCTGTGAATTATTCAACAACAATTTTGCATGCACTTCATCACCGTTGGGTTGTTTTGCTAGAATCAATGACTGATGAACAATGGCTATGTAAATTATACCACCCTGAACGTAAAGCAGATGTAAGTTTGTGGGATATGCTTTGTATTTATTCTTGGCATGGAAAGCATCATATTGCCCATATCAAAAATTTATGCGAACAAAAAGGTTGGTAAATGAATACTACATTAATTCATTTTGTTTAGTTGACTTCGGTCCACTTCGGCAACTAAAAATACACTTCCAATCACTAATATTAAATCATTGGCGGTTGCATTTTTATTTGCAGCTTGTAAAGCAATATTGACATTTTCAAATTGGCTACCGTTTAAATCAAACGTATTTCCTTTACTGGCTAATTCACTAACGGGTAATGCTCTTGGTATGTGAGATTGTGTAAAATAGTATTTCGCTTTTTTGGGTAGTAAATTTAAAACGGCATTCACATCCTTGTCTTTGACCATCCCTGTTACGATATGTAATTGTGCATAGTGGAGGCTTTCTAATTGTTCTAATAATGCTTTTATACCGTGTTCATTATGCGCAACATCTAAAATGATTCTTGGGTTTGTTTGTATACATTCCCATCTGCCCATTAATCCTGTATTTTTACCCACATGAAGTAACCCCTTCAAAATTTTGCTTGCACTTAGTTGCCAACCCATCGTGGTTAGTATTTGCATTGCAACTAATACACCTTTCAAGTTTTTATATTGGTATTTGCCAGGCAAATCACATTCCACTGTAAATAATTTTGGAAATAAGGGTGCGTCTAATAAATGAATCAGTGGTTGATTAAATTCAAACAAGGAGGTTTGCCAATTATTTTGGAAGGATTTAAATTGAATAAAATCCTCTGCATAATAGATGGGGGCAAGTAAGCTAGTTGCTTTTTGTTCAAATATATTTTTTGTTTCAGGAAGCACTTCGCTAATCACCACTGGGGTAGCTGCTTTAATAATACCTGCTTTTTCAGATGCGATCTCAGGTAATGTATTTCCAAGAAGGGCCATATGATCCATACCAATATTGGTAATAATACTTAATATTGGATTAATTATGTTAGTGCTATCTAATCTACCGCCTAATCCTGTTTCAATGATGGCGATATCCACATTTTCATCAGCGAAATATTCAAAAGCCATTCCAACGGTAATTTCGAAAAAGCTTGGTTCCACTTTTTCAATAAATGGTTTCATTTTATTGGTAAAGGAGGTTACAGATGTTTCCGAGCACATGATCCCATTTACTTTGATGCGCTCTCGAAAATCATATAAGTGTGGGGAAGTGTATAATCCGGTTTTGTATCCAGCTTCTTGTAATATAGATGCCAACATATGACTTGTTGAACCTTTACCATTAGTGCCTGCAATATGAATTGTTTTGAATTTATTTTGAGGGTTACCCAGAAAATCACAAATAGCGATGGTGTTGTGTAAGTCGGCCTTTATCGCAGCTGGGCCAATACGACTAAATAATGGTAAGCGACTATATAAGTAGTCAATGGTGTCTTGATAGGACATTTTACTTGTTGAAAATTTTATTGGTTTTCAAACTTGAATTTAACAGTCACATTGGAACTGTGGTCGGAAGTATTAAAGCTAATTTTAGTCAGGTATTGAACAATTGCTTTTTTATATTTACTATCGTTGGAAGAAGAACCTTTTACAATTTGTACAAAGCGACCTGTGCCTGATGGGTTTACTTCAATTTCAGCATAAATAGTGGCAGGTTCCACATCCCCATTAAACAAGTAGGCTTTGGTAATACGTCTGTCACCTTTGGTTACAAATGGACCGCCCTCACCAGCATAACTTTTCCCATCTATACTTCCATTTGCAACACCTTGATCACCTTTGCCTCCGGCGATACCTTGGTCTTTCACTTCATTATAACTGTCTTGATTATTTCCGCCCTTTCCATTGCCACCTGCGTATTTACCCATCAGTGCCTTTGGTTTTGGCGAAGGAGGAACAGGCGTTGATTTTAATTTATTTTTGGTATTGGATGATTTTATCGCTTCATCATTTTCATCGGTAACGCTATTATCAATTTTAATGGCTTTTGTATTCGCACTTGCTTTTACCATTTTTGAATTTCCTATTTCTGGCGCTGGGGCATCTTTACTTTTTGGTGCAATATCGCCTGCACCTGTTTCACTATTGCCTAAATTCACTTCCATGTAACTAGGCTCAGGCGGAAGGATAGTTGGGGCAGCTTGATTCCAATTAAATATAAAAAACAACAAGGCGAGTAACACGCAAATAAGCGTGGTATAAATACCTGCTTTAATATTTTTTTGTTGTTCAAAATTTAATTCCATAGCTTAAAATTAATGGAAAAATACATCATAACCCAATCTGCAAAGGGTAGCGATAATAACAATTAAAAAAACAGTACGAATAAACTGATTTCCTTTTTGAATGGCCATCTTGGATCCGAGTATACCTCCAACCGCATTACAAATGGCCATGGGGATCGCGATTGACCACATAATACTTCCTTTAATGATAAATAAAACAATGGATCCAAGGTTCGTAGCCAAATTCACTACTTTGGCATGTGCATTGGCTTGCAAAAAATCAAACCCCAAAAAGCTAATAAAAGCAAGTACTAATAAGCTTCCAGCACCTGGACCTATAAAACCGTCATAAAAACCTAGTGCCAAACATAATAATGCGCCTTTGCTTGTTGAAAACACCAAAGCATTATTGGTATTGGATTGCCCTAAGCTTTTTTTTGTGAAAGTATAAATGGCAATGATCACCAATACGAAAAATAGTATGGGTTTCATGTAATGATTGCTCACAATGGTTAAGCAATAGGATCCTATAAATGAAGCAGCAAAAGCAATGCTGCTGAAAAGAAGCATTCTTTTTAAGGGAATTTTAACTTTTTGCAAGTATTCTCTGGCAGCAAAAAAAGTACCGGTGAAGGAAGGAATTTTCAGTGAACCAATAACGCGCGCCACGGATTCATTGGGCATTAAAATTAATCCTGCGGGCGTTTGAATTAATCCACCACCGCCAACAATCGCATCTACAAATCCGGCAACAAATGCGATAACGCATAATAATATCATTGTATTATCCATGCACTTTTTTTGAAGGCCAAGTATTAATTACTATACCTGATAATATAATTAATCCACTGATGGCTTGAAATAAGCTAAATGTTTCATTCAGCACAAACACCGCTTCAATGGAGCTCAATAATGGAATCAGGGTGCCAAATAAAGCAGTTTTACCTACGCCTAACTTACTGATGGCGCTATTCCATAAAAAGTAAGCAATGGTTGAATTGCCAATACCTATATATAAAATAATCAAAACAAATTGACCTGAAAATTGAATAGGTTGTACATAGGTCATCTCATATAATGAAAATGGTAGCAGGATGGAAGCGCCAATGGCAAATATGCAAAGCAAAAAGCTATTCGATGAAATTCCTACTGGCATTTTTTTTACATACACATTGTAAGTCCCAAAACAACAACCTGCAGCCACCATCCACAAATCACCTGTTGCAAATTTAAATTGCATGATATTATTGATATCGCCTTTGGAAACCAAAAGCAGAATCCCTATAATTCCTAAAATAATTCCTGATATATTTTTCCAATGTAGTTTTTCATGCACCACAATTGCTGCGAGCACCGTTGCAACAATGGGGTGGATGATGGATCCAATAAGTGCCATATTAATGGCCGTAGTATAATGTCCAGCGGTATATATTAAGCTATTATAAATTGCAATACCCACCAACCCCATTAAAAAAAAGTAGGTTTTGTTTTGTTTGAATATTGGTAATTCGTTTTTGAAATTTTTATAGGCAAAGGGAAACATGCTAATGGTGGCTACCGTCCATCTTAAAAAAGTTAAGCTAAACGGACCTGCTAAATGTATCGCATATCTTGAAACAATAAAATTACCGGACCAGATAAAGCTTGCAGTAATGGCAAGTAGGGCACCTAGTTGGTATTGTTTGTTAAATTGTTTTTTCAATTCTACTTGTTTAGTGATGTGCGAAGTTTTCGCTAAAGTCACCTTTGATTCTTTCAATTGGAGGATTGTAATAACCAAATTTTAAATTTGGAAATTCTTCTTGAATTAATTCCATCATTTGTTTGATGCCCATAATTTCTCCCATTTCTGTAAATCCTATTTTTCCTAAATACCAATCTGGGTCAATATTAAAATTACGCCATTGAATCATTTTCAAATCAGTATCAATGATGAGTTGTCTTAAAGCTTCATACTCTGCAACACTATCCGTCATGCCAGGGAAAACAAAATAATTAATGCTGGTCCATTTACCTGCTGCCGACATCACACGAATACTTTCTTTAATATCTGCAAATGTGTAATTATTTGGACGATAGTAGGCATTGTACACTTCCTCGCGCGCCGAATTCAAACTTACGCGTAAGCTATCTAGTCCAACAGCGGCAAGTGCTGCAACAGCTTTTGGATCGGATCCATTACTATTAATATTGATACTTCCTTTATCCGTATGTTTTCTTATTTCAATAATGGATTCCTTAATGGTTTCCCACATTAATAAAGGTTCCCCTTCGCAACCCTGACCAAAGCTTATAATGGGGAAAGGCGCACTCATTAAATGCGGTACCGTATATTCAACGACTTCAGCAGCGGTTGGCTTAAAGGTTAATCGGTCTTGGGTGGAAACAATGGTTTCATCCAAAGGTTGGAAGGAAATACATCCAATACAATTGGCATTACATGCAGGTGAAATAGGTATGGGACATTCCCAACGGCCCATCGCTAAATTACGTGCTGCAGGGCAGGTATAGGTTTGACAACAGTTTTCCATTAAGTGTTTCACCAATCGGTTTTGACTATATAAGGAGAGTAATTGTTGCGTTCCAGTTTCAATGGTTTCTTGATCATATCCTTCACAATCCTGTCTAATATCTTTTTCAATTCGCACTGCAGGCACATAGTTTTTTCCATCCAACCAACCAACAGCAGTGTAACAAAATAAAGGTAATGTTGGCGCATCATCTTCCAAAGTTTCATAAGCAGCAACGTATAAACCAGTGTGTGCGGGAGGAATAAATGCTGCCACTGCCCATCCAAGTTCGCAAAGTCGCATTTCGCCTGTTTCCACATCAATGCCAATGCCACGACGGCCTGGTAATTCGTATAAGTTTCCGCCATTGGGTAATTCAATCCAATCTTCTACTGGGATAGGATAGGCATCCCATCCAGCCCTGCCTGCTACATACAAACTTGTATCTTCAAAAATTTGCCCTTCGCCATCAGAGTATAATAAAAAGGGAGATGCGTTTATTGACATGCGACAAAGGTATTAATAAGCGATTAGATAGGAAGCTTTTGTGCGAATAATATTCGCCAAGAAATAGCAACTTGCAATAGCCTATTGGTTATTTGCCTGAATTTGTTCCTTGCAAAAGCTGTTAAATTCTACGGTGATTGCTTCAGAAACAGGCTCATTAATTTGCTTTTGAATCAAGGAGTTATTCTTAAAGTCAATGGTGATATAATCATCCTTGATCATTAAATTTTGAATGGCGCCCCATGGAATATGCTTTTTGGGAAAGGTATTGATCACAATTCCGGCAGGGTCTACCGCTATTTCATAGGGAAATTTTACTTGGCGCTCAAAAAGGGCTGCGATTAAGAATATTCCTGCAATTATTAAGCCATTGGGCTGTAAAAACCAACCCCAGGATGCAAATAGCAATCCCAATCGGTAGTAGGGCATAGTTCCTCTTTTACGCTGAAAAAGGCAAAAAATCCACCAACTAATGCTGGAAGTCATGATGGCGAAAATCAATGCAGGCTTGGGAAATAAGCCTAAATAGATGGAATAGGAGAAGGAAATCACCGAAATGAAAAGCATAAATTGGCTAATACGATCCACATTTTTAAAATCGGGGCTTTTACAAACAATGATATAGTCAAATACGCGCATAATGGGTGGTTTCGAGATGTGTAAAATTTGGTGCAATTTAACGCAGTTTGGTTAACTTTGCAATATGAAGAAAATGCATGTTGTTTTATTGGTCCTAATTGCTATTTCAATCGTCGTGTTAATTAGCTATACGGGGGATTTAAGTAGTTATGAGACTGTCGCATCGGCGAAGCAAAAGGAAGGCAAGTTCGTTAATCTTATTGTAAAGATGGACAAGTCAATCGCCGTAGATTATGATCCAGTAAAAGATCCTAATCTATTAAAATTTCATGTACAGGATAGCTTAGGTGGAAAGATTGCGGTGGTATACCATAATACCATGCCTACAGATATGGAAAAGTCGGAACGTTTGGTTTTAAAAGGAAAAGTACAGGGGGATGTTTTTGAATGTTCTTCCATTGTAATGAAATGCCCTTCCAAATACAAGGACAACCCAAATGCAATGAAGGACCAACCTGTCACTATTAGTAATTAATCATTTTATATATTTTAATGAATACCACCACATTTATAGGGGAGCATTTACTTCCTGGCCAAATCGGATATTTCTTAGCCATACTTTCATTCGTTGCTGCATTACTAGCTACTTTTTCTTTTGCAAAAGCTTTTTATTCGCAGACGATTGAATCTGAAATTCAGTGGAATAAATTAGCAAAAACAGCATTTGTCATTGAAGCGGTTTCTATAGTATCCTGTTTTCTTGTTTTATTTTATCTTATTTACAATCATCTTTTTGAATATAAATATGCCTACTCGCATAGTGATATAAGTTTACCATTTCAATATTTATTAAGTTGTTTTTGGGAAGGGCAGGAAGGAAGTTTTTTATTATGGAGTTTCTGGCATTCGGTACTGGGTTTAATTTTAATGACCAAGGCAAAAAAATGGGGTAAGAATATTAATGGCGTGATGATGGTACTCAATTTTGTGCAGGTATGTTTGGCTACCATGATTGTAGGCTTATACATTTTTGATTTCAAATTAGGCAGTAGTCCATTTATATTATTAAGACATGAAATGACTTGGCCTATTTTATCACGTCCTGATTACTTACAATTTGTAAAAGATGGCACTGGATTAAATACCACTTTGCAAAATTATTGGATGGTGATACATCCACCGGTATTATTTTTAGGATTCGCATCCACCACAATACCATTTGCGTTTGCAGTAGCAGGATTATTAAAAAAAGATAACAATTGGATGGATTCTGCTTTGCCATGGGCCACTTTTTCTGCAGGGATATTTGGTTTAGGTATTATGATGGGCGCTGCTTGGGCATATGAGAGTTTAAACTTTGGCGGCTATTGGGCTTGGGATCCAGTGGAAAATGCTTCCTTGGTTCCTTGGTTGGTATTAGTTGCTGGTATTCATACTTGTTTAATTTATCGAAAAAAAGGAACGAGTTTAAAAGCAACTTATTTATTCTTGGGATTAAGTTTTTTGTTGGTTTTATATTCCACCTTTTTAACACGCAGTGGTATCTTAGGAGATACTTCAGTGCATGCATTTACTGATTTGGGCATGAATGCACAATTACTTGGTTATTTATTAATATTCGTTATTCCTTATTTTGGGTTGTTTTTTTATAGATTAAAACATTTAAAAGAGCCACAGGAGGAAGATGAAATAAGTAGTCGTGAGTTTTGGATGTTGGTCGGCTCCTTGGTTTTATTTTTATCTGCAATTGTGATTATTGCCATTACTTCCATTCCTGTATTTAATAAAATATTTGGAACTAAAATTGCCCCACCGGAGGACCCCGCTTTCGCCCATAATCAAGTGCAAATTTTTGTTGCGATTATCATCGGAATTTTAACTGCTATTGGGCAATATTTAAAATTCAAAGTAACGAGTGCGGAAAATTTTATCAAAAATATTAAATGGCCATTAATAGTAACGGCAGTATTGAGCGCTATTATTTTTTATTTTATAGGCATCGCTTATGAAGAAAAAGGTATTGGTTATTTGGGTGCTTTATATGTGGGTGTGGTGGCCGCTACATTTGGAATAGTCGCAAATGCTTTTTATTGGTTCAATATTTTAAAAGGTAAATTAAAATCTGCGGCTGCTAGTGTGGGACATATTGGATTTACGATGGTCTTATTGGGTATATTAATTTCATCTTCCAATAAAACAGTATTAAGTTGGAATACCACAGGAATATCTCCTTTAAAAGAAGATAATGCGAAAAACAATCCAACGGGGAATCCCAGAGAAAACATTACTTTATTTGAAGGGGTGGAAACGGATATGGGCAAGTATATGGTTACTTATCAAAGAGACACATTGGATGGCTTAGACAAACGTTTTTTCGAATTAAACTTTAAAGAGAAAAAATCGGATCATAGTTTTTTATTGTATCCAGATGTATTGAAAAATAATAAGATGGAAGGTTTTTCGGCCAATCCTGCTGCAAAACACTATTGGAATAAAGACATTTTTGTTTATGTGACTTCATTTCAAGATCACAGTGAGGAGGATACGACCAGTTTTAAGCCACATCAAATTGCGATTGGTGATTCCATTTTTTATAGCAATGGCTATATTAAGTTGGATAATGTTTTAATAAATCCAAATCCCAATGCTGCCGCTGGTACCAATGAGTTGGTGTTGCAAATGACGGTGACTTCTAAGGAAGGATTAAAGTTTGAAGCGAAGCCAGGTATTCTTTTGGAAGGCATGACTTTGAAACAGGAATTGGATACAGTGAAAGCGCAAAACTTAGTATTGAGTTTTAACAAAGTGGTCGACCAAAAGAAAGGTGTATTGGAAATTGGGGTAAAAGAATCTGCTTCTTTAACTAATTTAATTACCTTAAAAGTATATGAGTTCCCTTTTATAAATATTTTATGGTTGGGTATTATAGTGATGACCATTGGATTTATGATGTCATCTTATGCCCGATTGAAAAAGTTAAAATCTAAATAACAAAGGTTACCTCTTTGGAAATAGGGTATTAATTAAAAGAATGAAGCAAATCCATAAATATATTTTCATGATCATCTTACTGGGAGTAGCTCCCGTGGTGAATTATGCACAACAATTTACGGATACATTACGTGTGGAGGCTTTTATCACCCCTGAAGGGGATACCATTCCGCAATCTTGGCTACCTACGGTTGAAGTTTCAGCAAAGCAAACCAATTATTGGAGAAAGTATTGGAAAGATTGGACAAGACTTCGCAATGCTGTTTATGTTACTTATCCCTATGCAAAATCGGCAAGTAAAGTGATTAGTGAGGTGAATGCGCAATTGGTAAATGTTAAAGATGAGAACAAGCGAAAGCAAATTATCAAATCAAGGGAAAAGGAATTAAAAAAAGAATTTGCGGACAAAATAACCAACCTTTCAGTGTATCAGGGTAAGGTATTAATGAAGCTCATTAATCGCGAAACGGGGAACAATTGTTATAATTTAATTAAAGAATTTAAAGGGGGTTTAAGTGCGGGTGTTTGGCAGGCAGTCGCTTTTGTATTTGGAAGTAGTTTGAAACAGCAATATGACCCTAGTGGGGATGATCAAGAACTTGAAAAAATTGTGAAAGAAGTTCAAAAGCTCTATGGCTATAGGGGGTAGTTAGTTTTGTAATTAAGGTAGGTATTTGACGCCTATTTTGTACCTTTGCCCGAATTGATTGTGACTCATGAGCGAAGAAAAAAGTTTAAATTTTATTGAAGAAATCATCACGAATGATTTAGCGGAAGGAAAATGCAAGTCCATTTTGACTAGATTTCCTCCTGAACCCAATGGTTATTTACATATTGGACATGCTAAAAGTATATGCTTGAACTTTGGATTAGCGACTCGTTTTGGAGGCGCTACAAATTTGCGTTTTGATGATACCAATCCGGCAACCGAGGAAACGGAATATGTGGATAGTATAAAAGCGGATGTACAATGGTTGGGTTTTAATTGGGTGAAGGAATGTTATGCTTCAGATTATTTTGACCAATTATATCAATATGCTATTCAGTTAATTGAAAAAGGATTGGCCTATGTGGATGATAGCAGTCCAGCTGAGATTGCCCTACAAAAAGGAACACCCACCATGGCTGGTACTGGGAATGACTTCAGAAACCGAGGCGTTGCCGAAAATTTAGCATTATTTACTGAAATGAAGGATGGCAAGTATGCGGATGGGGCTAAAGTTTTGCGTGCAAAAATTGATTTAGCAAGTCCTAATATGCATATGCGTGATCCTTTGTTGTACAGAATTAAAAGGGCAACGCATCATCGCACTGGAGACACTTGGTGTATTTATCCAATGTACGATTTTGCGCATGGTCAAAGTGACTCCATTGAAAATATAACACATTCCATTTGTACTTTGGAATTTATACCGCATCGTCCTTTGTATGAATGGGGTATCGAGCAATTAGGTATTTTTCCTTCCAAGCAATATGAGTTTGCGCGACTAAATATGACTTACACAATAATGAGTAAGCGTAAATTATTACAATTAGTTGCTGAAGGGCATGTGACAAGTTGGGATGATCCAAGAATGCCTACGATCAGTGGAATGCGTCGCAGAGGATATACGCCTGAAAGTATTCGTGATTTTTGTGAGCGTATCGGTATTGCAAAACGTGAAAATATTATTGACTTCAGTTTATTAGAATTTTGCGTTAGAGAGCATTTGAATAAAATTGCACAACGCAGAATGGTGGTAACAGATCCTGTGAAATTAATCATCACCAATTATGCGCAAACGGAGGAGATGTTAAGTTCTGAAAATAATCCAGAGGATACAGAAGGCGGGGTAAGACAAGTGCCGTTTAGTAATGAGTTGTGGATTGAGCGAGATGATTTCATGGAAGAACCGACAAAAAAATATTTTAGATTGGGTCCTGATTTGATGGTGCGTTTAAAAAGTGCCTATATTATCAAATGTGATCGTTTTGAAAAAGATGCAGCCGGCAAAGTGCAAACTATTTATGCAAGCTACTTTGATAACAGTAAAAGTGGCGCTGATACATCAGGGCTTCATGTAAAAGGCACTTTACATTGGGTGAGTGCTAAGCATGCAGTGCCAGTGGTCTTAAATGAATATGATCGCTTATTCAATGTGGAAGATGTAGCCAATGCGGAAGGAGATTTTAAGGAGTATATTAATCCTAATTCATTAAATACAACAACAATTGCATGGGGTGAGCCTGCATTGTTAAACGATGCGCCTGAAATGCGCTTCCAATTTTTAAGAAAAGGATATTTTTATCAGGATACAACAAGTACAAAGGATAAATTAGTATTTAATCGTACGGTAACATTGAAAGATGCTTGGGCGAAAGAGCAAAAAAAATAATTAAGCATGTTAACCCTGGAAAACTTTAAGGAACAATGGGAAAGAAAGTTTCCAGACATTAGTTTAAAGCACACTCATTTTCTATTGGCAGTGAGTGGTGGGTTAGATAGTGTAGGATTAACCTATTTGATGCATTTGCTTGGCGCAAAATGTACCATTGCACATGTTAATTTTCAATTAAGAGGGGAGGAAAGTAAGCGCGATGAGCAGTTCGTTACTGACTTTGCGAACCGATTGCAAATACCATTTAAAGTAAATCGATTTGAAACTGCGGCATATGCAGAAACCTATAAGATGGGTATTCAGCAAGCGGCTAGAGAAATTAGGTATGCTTGGTTTGACCAATTGATGAAGGAAATCAAAACCAGTGTAGGGGACAATAATGATAAAGTCGTTTTATTGACAGCGCATCATGCTGATGATCAGGTGGAAACTGTTCTCATGCAATTATTCCGTGGTACTGGATTGCACGGACTCACGGGTATTCCTGATTTTCGTAATGATAGTATTCAGGTTTGCAGACCATTATTAGGATATACCAAAAATCAAATAAGGAATTTTGCTAAAGAGTATTCATTGACTTTTGTGGAAGATAGTTCTAATGAAAAAAATGACTATACAAGAAATTTAATCCGAAATAAGTTGCTGCCTGCCATACAAGAAGTGTATGCGCAAGCAACAGAAAATGTATTGGATACAGTGGCTAGATTGAAAGAAGCAGAAATAATTGTAAATAATACGATTGCTGCCTTTTGGAAAAAAGGAAAAAAAACGCGGCATGGCATTGAAACAATTTCAATTCAGCATTGGAAAAAAGTTAAAGATAATCATACTTATACTTGGGGGTTTATTCAATCCTACGGTTTTAAGCCACAACAAATTGTGGAAGTACATAAGCTATTGGATGCAAGTAATGGCGCTTATATAGCCACACCCACACATCGTTTTATAAAATTCAATGATACGATTCAGGTAGTGCCTAATCATTCTAATACCGAGCATATGATGGTATATGTAGGCGAAGGTGATTTGCAAACTAATAATGGATTGTTGCATTTTGAAACGGTGGATGTTGCCCATATGGGCGAGATGAACAAAGAAGCGCATTTTGCTTATTTAGATGCCGATAAAATTGAATGGCCACTTTTATATCGCACTTGGCAATCCACGGATTACTTTTATCCATTAGGGCTTCGCAAAAAAAAGAAACTAAATCATTTTTTAGGTAGCCTAAAACTAAGTCCAGCTATAAAGCAACGCATAGGTGTATTAACCATGGGAGACAAACTTTTGTGGGTGGTAGGTAAACGAATTGATGACCGTTATAAAATGACGCCACAAACTACATCTGTTTTGATTATTACCTTGCTAGATAGATTCTGATTTGTTCCATAAATGCAGTAAGTACATTATAGTTTCCCATAAAATAACTGGTGATGATTAAAAATACCACACCATAAATAGATCCCCATAAATGGGCGCTATGATTTATGCCGCTTTGCCCATTTTTAGAAAGGTAAGCAGTGATACCAAGGTAAATAGGTCCAAAAATAAATCCAGGAATAATCGGGGGAATGATGAAAAAGCCGATTTGTAAAGTTGGCTGTAAAAAAATGCCTGCGAATACGATGGCAGATACGGCGCCGGAGGCGCCTAAACTATTGTAATTATATTGTTTGAAATGATTCAAGTAAGTGGGTACCAAACAAACAATTAAGGAGCTAACATAAAGTAAGATATATAAAGTGTTACCTAGGGAGCCGAATATCATGGTAAAATATTGTTCCACATAATCACCAAACATGTAAAATGAAAACATGTTAAATGCTAGGTGCATAAAGTCGGCATGTATAAACCCAGAGCTAATGAATCGATACCATTCATTATCATGGTGAACAGTATAAGGATGAAAAATTAATTTGTCCATTAATGCTTCATTATACATTGCAATTAGTGATATTGCAACGGTAATGATTGTTATGTATAAAGTTAAACTCATGGTCATGATTAATAATTATTCGTGATGGTATTTTTCATTAGCTAAGATACTACATGCCCTGTAAATTTGTTCTGCTAATATAAGTCGAACGAGCATGTGTGGAAAGACGAGTTCAGATAAGGACCAAGTAAATTGAGCTTTGGCTTTTATTTCATCTGCAACCCCATAAGCACCTCCAATCAAAAACACAATCCGATGTGCACTTTGGTTGGCCTTTTGTTGAATTAATTTTGCAAGGCCAGGGGAGCTTTGCATTTTTCCTTTTTCATCTAATAATATTAACACATCATTTTGTGCTAGTGTTTTTAATAGCGTGATCGCTTCTTCTTTTTTTATTTGAATGGGATCACTTGCTTTTGAAGGTGTGATTAATTGCCATTCAACAGGGTAGTAATGACCAATGCGTTTGGTGAAATTGGCAACGCCTTCTTTAATATAGGATTCATCAGCTTTTCCTACCGACCAAATCGCAATTTTCATATATCATTTTTTATTTATCAAAATTACATTTAATATATTTAATATTATAGAAGTAATTCTTATATGAATAATTAATACAAATATAGTTGTGTGTAATTGAAATATTCATTTATTTTCGTGTCCAATTAACAACCCCCATCATTAATGAATAAGCTACTCCCCCTAGCCATTCTTTTCTTCTCTTTTTTTTATAGCAACAACACAAACGCACAGTTTAAATCTAGTGTCATTTCAACAGAGGATATAGGAACCTTAAAATGCATCTATGTAAAAAACGTTGCTGGTCAGAAAGCTTCAGAATATGGTATTATGGTTGTTTATAAAAACCAACAATTTGGTTACAAACAGGAACAGGATACCATTCATTTAAAAGCTAAGGAGCAAATTGCACAATTTGTTTCTGACATAAAAGCTGGATTATTGGTTATTGGTGACGAGGAAAAAGAATTCAATATTGCGAATAGTAATTATGCTTTATATAAAAACAAAGGATACAGTGACAATAACTTTATCGTGATTGCCAACAAGGACTTAACCATAAAAACGCCCATCAATAAATTCTTTGCCAATCAATTAATCATTTGGCTCAATTCCATTGATTTCGGAAAGGGGTAAAGTTGCCCTTTTTA
Source organism: uncultured Bacteroidota bacterium (assembly GCA_903953815.1). Lineage (GTDB taxonomy): Bacteria > Bacteroidota > Bacteroidia > Chitinophagales > Chitinophagaceae > Sediminibacterium. The sequence continues at coordinate 23,106 of CAJBLA010000292.1, forward strand.
GCTCATTTTTTCCCTTTTTTCATTACATTTATACTTGTTAATCAACCAGTATTAGAATATTGTAATGCGCCCCATATCTTCATATATAAAATCATTTATATTCATTTTTGGGTTACTATTTGCTAGTCTAGCAATAGGGCAGGATTTTTCCAATAAGGGAAGGGAGTTTTGGGTAGGCTATGGTAGTCATGTGAACATGTATAATACGGATGGAAGTGTTAACAATACAAGTGGTGGTTCGCAAAATATGGTGTTGTATTTCACGTCGGATCAAAATGCAAATGTAACTGTTGAAATTCCTGCAACAGGTTGGACAAGGACTTATACGGTACTAGCAAATCAAGTAACCACTTCTGATATTATTCCAAAAACAGGGGCAGATGATGCAAGATTATCTGATGAAGGTAAGTCTAATAAGGGGATACATATTATTTCGGATGTTGGCATTATTGCATACACGCATATTTATAATGCAAGTGTATCAGGAGCAAGTTTATTGTTCCCTGTTAGTACTTTAGGTCGTGATTATTATTCAGTCAATTATACACAAGTTTCAAATTCTAGGTATTCTTATGGTTTTACTTATGTAATTGCAACAGAAGATAACACCAATATTGAAATTATTCCAAGTGCGAATACCTTTAATATTATAAAAGGAGATACCTTAAGAGTTACTTTAAATAAAGGAGAGATATATAATATTTTTGGTAAAGTTGTAATAGCTGGAACTAGTACTAATCAAAGATCAACTGGTGAAGATCTGACAGGTACCAGGATTAGGTCCATTGCGACTGCTACAAGTCCTTGTAAAAGAATAGCGGTCTTCTCTGGTTCTGGTAAGTTGAGTATTAATTGTACAACCAATGGCGCTGGAAGTGCAGATAATTATATCCAACAATCCTTTCCTTCAAGTGCATGGGGTCGAAGATATTTAACAGCTCCTACTAATAAAATGCCTTATAATTTTTATAGAATTATTATAAGTGATCCTGCTACTGTTGTGAAATTAAATGGAGTAGTCATGAGTAATGCTAGTTTGATAAATAGTTTTTATTATGAATTTTCAAGTAACACGCCTAATTTGATTGAATCAAATTTACCTATTATGGTAGCGCAATATATTACGACTGCGAATTCATGTGGAAATAATATAATAGGGGGTAATGGAGATCCCGAAATGATTTATTTAAGTCCAATAGAGCAAACAATTAATAAAGTAACGATTAATTCAACAAATAATTTTAATATTGGTGCTTCATATCATTTTGCAAATATTGTAATTCCTAAAGAAGGCGCAGCCTCATTAAAAATTGATGGAGTGGCACTTTCAGGTGGAGTAAATCATCCAGCGGATGCAAATTATCTATATTTTCAACCGCAACTAACCTCCGGCTCTCATACAATATCTTCTGATTCAGGTTTTAATGCAATCGCATATGGTTATGGTGGAGCTGAGTCATATGGTTATAATGCAGGTACAAATGTGAAGGATTTATATCAAACACTTTCAGTGAATAACCAATATGCGCTTGAAAAAAATCCGATTACATGTAAAGGCAGTCCATTTAAAGCTTCAATTACACTTCCTTATAAACCTATCTCCTTAAAATGGAAAGTACAAAATTATAATGACTTTGTACAACCTGCACCAGTGCCAATAAGTGACACCCTAATCAATGGAAAGAAGATTTATAAATATATTTTAGATACTAACATTATTTATAATACAGTTGGTACTTTTAATTTTCAAGTAATTGCTAATAACCCAACGACTGATGGCTGTAGTGGCGAGCAAGAAATTAATTTTGATCTTAAAGTAATTGCGCCACCAGATGGCAATTTTAATTTTGTTACTAGTAACTGTATTATTGATTCAGTTTCCTTATCTGATAATACACCAGTGGGAGATAAGCCAGTGTATAAATACTTTTGGGATTTTGGAGATGCTAAATTTTATGACACTGTCCCTAATATTAAGTTTAAGCCTGATCATGAAGGGGAATATAATATAAGATATGTGGTTGCCAATACAATTGGATGCTTGAGTGATACAATTAGTAAACGTATTAAAATTGACAGTACGATCAATGTGAATTTTTCAATTTCAAAAATCACCTGTCAAAATAAAGATATTGAATTTACAGATTTATCTAAGGCGAGAGGTGTTTCTCAAATGAAAAATTGGTTTTGGGACTATGGGGATGGATCTAAAATTGATACATTGACTGCGAGTGCAAATATGAAACATCAGTTTGCTAATTTGCAAACATATCATCCTATTCTTAACGTTCAAACATTAAATGGATGTGTAAATGCGGATACCTTAACTTTTGTCAATAATCCTAATCCGCAAATTAATCTGCGATTACCTGAGGTATGTTTGGCAGATGCCGCAGCTAAATTTATCGATTTAACAACGATAGCTGATAATTCAACTAGTAAATTTTCCTATTTGTGGAATTTTAATGATTCGACCATCAAACAATTTCCCAATCCAACTTTACTTATACCTAATGCCTTGACTGCTCAAAATCCTGAAGTAAAATATTTATCTCCAGGTAAATATGTGGTTTCATTAAGGGTGGTGCAAGAGGATACCAAATGTGTTGATTCTGCCAGGTATAGCTTTACGGTGAATGGCTCATTCCCCAAACCTTTATTTTACATTTTAAAGGATACAGCACTTTGTAGTAATGAGTTTGTTGAAATTAGGGATAGTTCTTGGGTGGATATTGGATCCATCGGTAAACTTAATATATATTGGGGGGATGGATCAGATACCACTATAGATGATCCGGGCTTAAATAAAATTTACAAACATTTTTATAAAAATATCAATGCTCCAAATAATTTAAATTTAGATTATACTATTAAAATTAATGCAAGTTCGGGGGGTATTTGTCAAAGTGAAATATCAAATTCATTATCTTTTGTGCCTCCACCTGAATTTCCCATCATTACTACGATTAAAGATTATTTATGCAAAAGTGATACGCTACTTCTAAATGTATTAAGTAAGGGTGGGGCGCCGCCATTTATAAATTCCTGGACTTCGGAAAATACGAACGCTTCAATAGATAATACAAAAAGTATCATTAAAGGAGTAATACCCGGACAAGTACAAGCGTCATTAAAAGTTACTGATAGCAAAAACTGTATTTATCCTTATCCTTCATTGGCTTTTTTTAATACGATGTTGGTGCGGGACATACCCACTGCTGAAATTTTACCAGGGGATAGTATTGTATGTAATGGCGATGCGATTATTATAGCTGGCGCAGGAAGGGGCTATGATAATAGTGCAATAAGCACGTATAGCTGGTATCGCAATGATACATTAGTAAGCACTTTATCA
>CAJBLA010000293.1 GCA_903953815.1 uncultured Bacteroidota bacterium
ATCCCAAGGCGTTGGCCTTAGTGAATGGGAAAACTTTATTACAACGAAATATTGAATACTTACGAGCCTACGGCATTCGCGAAGTGGTGGTAAATGTGCATCATTTTAGTGATCAAATCATTCGCGCTGTTCAAGAAAATAATGGCTGGGGATCTAACATTACAATTTCAGATGAATCTAGTGAGGTATTAGAAACAGGCGGCGGCGTTTTATTTGCAGCCAATTATTTTAAAAACGAAGCATCCTGGCTAGTGATGAATGCCGATATTCTAACCACCATGCCATTGGATAAAATGATGGCGGCTGATGCTGAATTAAAAAATAGTCATGATCATTATGTGGCAACTTTAGCGGTGACCAATAGAACTTCAAGTCGTAATTTATTATTTAATGAAGATGATTTATTGACGGGTTGGAAAAATAATACAACAATGGAGGAAAAGTGGGTGGCGGCACAAACCAATGTTGCCATTGATTCAAGCAAAATTATTCCCAAAGCTTTTAGTGGAATTCAAATAATTCACGCCTCTTTTTATACTGCTTTACAATTGAGTGGGAAGTTTTCACTGATCGATGCTTATTTACAAATTGCTGCTACTAACCCTATTGGTTATTACGACCATAGTGATTCAATTTTAATGGATGTAGGCAAGCCTGAAAATCTTGAAAAGGCAGCAACCTTGTTTCCATAAACTATACTCGGATATAAATTTTCTTTTTATCAAGCAAATAGGCAATCGCACCCATAAAGGCAATGATGCATAAAGCGTATAATAGCGAGCCAATGCGTAAATCAGTGGCGACATTCTTACATACATTTTGGTAAAACCAAGGCAATGCATTGGTATAAACCGGTTCTCCTTTTTCGTCTACATGATCGACCCATCTTAATAAAGCCAATACGCGCGGTAAAAATCCACTCAAAACAAAAATGAATAAAGGATTTTTTCCAAACACATCAAAAAACTGACTCCATTTTCCTTTGGCGTTATTAAATTCTAGTAAATAAATAAACATACTTAGCGTGATGATCGCTAACCCGGAAGTATAAAAAACATAACTACTGGTCCATATTTTTTTATTTATAGGAAAACTAAAATCCCAAATGTAACCAACGAATACGAGTATAACCCCTGTCAGTATTAGCTTTGCGAGCATTTCAAAATTCTTTCCTTTTAGTTGAATGTATTCCCCCACTAAATATCCAAATATGACTTGCACGATTGCAGGAAGTGTACTAGTCAATCCTTCTGGATCAAATGGAACGCCTTCGCCTTTATAAACATGTGAAATTCCTAACACATTTAAATCAATTGCATTTCCGAAATAGCCAGATAAACTATAGGGATGCCCTGGCACTCCTAAAGTAAAAGTGAGCACCCAATAAATAACTAAAATCATCATGCCAATAAATAGTGCCATGCGCGATTTTCCGTAATAAATAATGACCGATGCAAAAAAGTAACATAAAGCAATTCTTTGTAACACCCCTAATATGCGCACATTTTCCCAAGGTTTAAAAACAAGTTCAGTATCACTCCATTTTACAAATGGACTCCAATTTAAAAACAGTCCAATTAAAAATATAAGTACAGTTCGTTTGATAACTTTTTTCCAAAATTCACTGCTATTTCCTTGTTGCAACTTGGGCATCACAAAGGACATGGCATTACCCACTGCAAATAAGAAAAAAGGAAAAACCAAATCAGTAGGCGTACAACCATGCCAGCTGGCGTGGGCTAAAGGGCTAAAAGTATTGGCCCAGGAGCCAGGATTGTTTACTAAAATCATTAGTGCAACAGTGGCACCCCTGAAAACATCTAATGAATAATATCTTTCCTTGGTCATAGCTTAAAGTTTTATAAATTACTTAGTAATATATATCATCGTTTTAATATCTTTGTAAGATACAAAATTAAGATGCAAAAAAACATATTAATCACAGGTGGCGCAGGGTTTATTGGGTCACATGTAGTGCGTTTGATGGTGAACAAATACCCTGATTATCAAATCTTTAATTTGGATGCATTGACCTATGCGGGCAATTTAGAAAATTTAAAGGACATTGAAAATGCGCCTAATTATCATTTTGTAAAAGCCAATATATTAGAAGCAACTGCATTAATGGAGATATTTGAAAAACATGCTATTACAGATGTAATTCATTTGGCTGCCGAGTCGCATGTGGACAGGTCCATCGTTTCTCCGTTGGATTTTGTTTATACCAATGTAATTGGAACAGTTAACTTATTAAATACGGCGAAGGAATTTTGGAAAGCAGATTTAAGTTATGAGAATGCACATGATGGTAGTTGGGAGAAAAAAAGAGATCATTTATTTTATCATGTCTCTACCGATGAAGTATACGGCAGCTTAGGAAAGGACGGTTTATTTACTGAAACCACTGCTTACGATCCTAATTCACCTTATTCTGCAAGTAAGGCAGCTAGTGATCATTTTGTAAGAGCCTATGGGGAAACTTATCATTTGCCAATCGTAATTTCAAATTGCTCTAATAATTATGGGCCAAATCATTTTCCTGAAAAATTAATTCCATTATTTATACATAATATTATAAATAAAAAATCATTACCTGTGTACGGCGATGGTTTGTATACGCGTGATTGGTTGTATGTGAAAGATCATGCGCGCGCCATTGATATTATTTTTCATCAAGGTAAAAAAGCAGACACTTATAATATTGGTGGATTTAATGAATGGACCAATATTGATTTGGTAAAATTAATGTGTGCACAAATGGATGTTAAATTGGGACGTGCTGCAGGGGAAAGCGAAGCCCTTATTACCTATGTGAAAGACCGTCCGGGGCATGACCGTCGTTATGCCATTGACGCCACTAAATTGAATAAGGAATTAGGTTGGTCCCCGTCGGTTACTTTTGAACAAGGTTTAGCGGAAACCATCGAATGGTATTTAAGCAATGGACCTTGGTTGGAAAACGTAACTAGTGGTGCGTATCAAACCTATTATAGCGAAATGTATAGTAATCGCTAATCAGGTACTCGTTCATCGCATTAAAAATAAACAATCAGAATAATAAATAATAAAGCCAATTGCTCAGTATGAAAATTGAAAATACACCATTAAAAGATTGTTTTATTATTCACGATACTGTTCATGGTGATGCAAGAGGTTATTTTATAGAAACTTTTAATCAAAGAGATTTTGCAGCGGCTTCCGGATTAGATATTGTTTTTGTACAGGATAATCAATCAAGATCATCTAAAGGGGTATTGCGCGGATTGCATATGCAAAAAGGGCCAGCTGCACAAGCTAAATTGGTAAGGGTATTAGAAGGTGCGGTGTTAGATATTGCAGTAGATTTAAGAAAAGGCTCTCCAAGTTTCGGACAACATTATGCGATTGAATTAACTGCGGACAATCACAAACAATTTTTTGTGCCTGCAGGATTTGCACATGGATTTGTGGTGTTAAGTGAAGCAGCTACCTTTTTTTACAAGGTAGATAAATTTTACGAACCTGGCAATGAAGTGGGGATTATGTATAATGACAAGGATTTAAACATTGATTGGAAGTTGCCAACGTCGGAATTAATATTTTCTGAAAAAGATAAAACATTGGGAAGCTTTGCTGAATATGTAGCGAGTTTATAACCATTAAGTATGATGATTTAAGCACAAAGTGCGAAAACCTAAACACAAAAAATAATTACTATGAAGGGAATTATATTAGCAGGAGGATCGGGTACAAGATTGTATCCAATTACTAAGGGAATCAGTAAGCAATTAATGCCTATCTATGATAAGCCAATGATCTATTACCCTTTGTCTGTATTAATGTTGGCAGGAATTAAGGAGGTTTTAATCATCACTACGCCTGAGGACAATGATCAATTTAAAAGATTATTGGGAGATGGTTCTGAGATAGGTTGCAAATTCAGTTATGCAGTGCAAGCGGTTCCGAATGGGTTGGCGCAGGCGTTTGTTATTGGGGCTGATTTTGTTGGAAATGATAAAGTGGCGTTGGTATTAGGGGATAATATATTTTACGGCGCGGGCTTTAGCAAGTTGGTACAATCCTTTAATGATGTGGATGGTGCAGCTGTTTTTGCTTATGAAGTAAATGATCCTGAACGTTATGGTGTGGTTGAATTTGATGAAAATAATAATGCTTTGTCATTAGAAGAAAAGCCAAAAGCGCCAAAGTCAAATTTTGCGGTGCCTGGTTTGTATTTTTATGATAATCAAGTGGTTGAAATTGCTAAGAATATTCCCGCCTCTCCAAGAGGTGAGTATGAAATTACTGATGTCAATAAAGTATATCTAGAACGTAAAAAATTACAAGTAGGTATCATGAATCGTGGTACTGCCTGGTTGGATACCGGCACTTTTGAATCCCTAGCTGACGCATGTGAATTTGTACGTGTTATTGAAAAACGTCAAAGTCAAAAGATAGGCTGTATTGAAGAAGTGGCCTTTAGAATGGGCTTTATTGATAAGGCGCAATTATTGGTTTTGGCAGATAAATATGCTAAAAGTGGGTATGGGGAATATTTGAGAAATTTAAAGAAGTAGTTGGGGAAATAAGGGGGTAATTACGCTTCTTAGGTTCCAGCATCAGCCATCTTGTATCAGTATAAATTACATTTTTCATCAAACAATGAACAATTTTTAAAAATCATTGTTTATATAGCATGTCAAGTTATTCCATCAAGGATTTAGAACAGGTTACGGGTATTAAAGCCCATACGATTCGTATTTGGGAGCAGCGGTATAATTTTTTACAACCATCGCGTACCGAAACCAATATACGTTCCTATAGTTCCGAAGAATTGAAGACTATTTTGAACGTTTCCTTATTAAATAAATATGGGTTTAAAATTTCCCATATTGATAAAATGTCGGCCGACCAAATTGAGGAAAAAATTCTTTCCTTGAACCAAATTGATGCGATTAGAGAAAGGGTGGTGAATGTATTAATTAAGGAGATGGTTTCTTTGAACATGCATGCTTTTGAGAAACAATTAGACATTTATATTGGACAGAAAGGTGTTGACAAGACGATTACTGAAATTGTGTTTCCATTTTTAGAAAGAGTGGGTATTTTATGGATGACCAATCATATTAATCCAGCACAGGAGCATTTGGCGACCAATTTATTAAGGCAAAAAATAATTTTAGGAATTGAAAGACTTCCTGCAGTTTCAGAGCATAATAAGAATGTTATTTTATTTATGCCTGAGGGGGAGTATCATGAGATTGGCTTGTTGTTTGTATATTTCTTATTAAAACAAGAAGGGATCTATGTTAATTATTTAGGAGCGAATGTTCCAATGAAAGACCTTGTTTATTTAACTGCCGTCAAGAAGCCTAACTATGTATTTTGTCATTTAACATCCCCGTCAAAAGTGTTTAAAATTGATCGTTTTCTAACACAGATAGGTCAAGTAAGCAATACAACCCCCGTGATGCTATCGGGATTGTTCATGAAGGATTATAAAGGAAAACTGTCCGAGAATATAGCAGTCAAAAAAAGCCTTGCTGAAGTGATTCAACTTATTCAAGCTATTTAATACAATTCCCTTAGGCTTCTTTTTTTCAAATACTTTCATATAATTG
>CAJBLA010000294.1 GCA_903953815.1 uncultured Bacteroidota bacterium
CCTTCGTCTGATAAATACATTTTAGCGCCAGTTACTGCTGCTAACTCTCTAGATCCAGTTAAAAAATCAGCATGGATATGCGTTTCAAAAATATGCGTGATTTGCATATTATTTTGTTTTGCAATTTCAATGTAAGTATCGATATCGCGTTTAGGATCGATCACTGCAGCTACTCCAGCTTTTTGGCAGCCAATGAAATAACTAGCTTGTGCTAAAGTTTTGTCGTATACGTGTTGAAAAAACATAATTGTAAGTTTTTGGCGAATAAATAATTTGTCTAATTGTTATCTAAAAAACCAATATGGTTATTCAGAAAGCAAAGATGCAAAAAAATAAAACGAATTTTAGTGACATTTATCACAAATCTACAAGATTGTATTTTTAATTGCCCTACTAGCTTGGAATTTCTGTCAATTGTGCAACTCCAGATGCAATTGCGGCATTTGAGACTGCGGTTGAGACTAGTTTTAAGAGCCTGTTATCAAATGGCTTAGGCAATATATATGTTCGCCCAAATTCGATTGGTGTACCTCCATAAATATCAATGACTTCTTGAGGCACTGGCATTTTAGTTAAATCAGCCAAAGCGTGTACCGCAGCCAATTTCATCGCCTCGTTAATTTTAGTAGCGCGTACGTCTAAAGCGCCTCTAAAAATATAAGGGAAACCTAATACATTGTTTACCTGATTAGGGTAATCGCTTCGTCCAGTGGCAAAAATGATATCTGGTCTGGTTTGAATTGCGATATCATAACTAATTTCTGGATTCGGATTTGCTAATGCAAAAACGATGCAATCCTTTGCCATAGAAAGTAACATCTTTTCATTTAAAACATCTGCCTTAGATAATCCTAAAAACATATCAGCACCAATTAAGACCTCTTCCAAAGAGGCATCTACTGCGTAATTTTGGTTAGTAAACATTTTTTTTCTGCCATCTAAATGATCACAGTCTTGATGGATTAAACCCTTAGAATCAAACATGAATAAATTTTCACGCTGTACACCTAATGCTAAGTAAATGCTTGCACAGGATGTGGCAGCTGCACCTGCGCCATTAATCACTACTTTAATATTTTGAATTTTTTTTCCTGTTAACTCAAGTGCATTCAAGAGTGCAGCAGCGCTTACAATTGCGGTGCCATGCTGATCATCGTGCATGATTGGAATATTCAACTCTGCTTTTAATCTTTCTTCAATTTCAAAACAGTCAGGGGCAGATATATCTTCTAAATTAATCCCTCCAAAAGTAGGAGACAAAATCTTCACCGTTCTTATAAATTCTTCTAGGTCTTTGGTATCCAATTCTAAATCAAAAACATCAATGTCTGCAAATATTTTAAATAAGACCGCCTTGCCTTCCATCACTGGTTTACTTGCCAATGGGCCAATATCGCCTAATCCCAATACAGCAGTCCCATTAGATATCACGGCTACTAAATTTCCTTTTGTAGTATACTCATATACCTTACTAGCATCAGCTTCAATAGCTAAACAAGGTGCAGCAACACCAGGCGAATAGGCCAGTGCTAAATCTTTTTGTGTATCCGTTTCTTTGGTTGGGGTTACTTCAATTTTACCAGGCCTTCCTTTAGCGTGATAATGCAATGCCTCTTTTTCCATAAATTTAATATCCTGTTTTTAAATAACTCCAACCTTCCTCTTGTTTCATTACTAATTCAGCCACGCCAGATGGCACTGAGCTAACAGCTGGAATGAGCATGTCTTTTCGGATGCCATATTTATTCATGGTATTTTCACAAGCATTAAAAATCACTCCAAGCTTTGTCATAGTTTCTATTTCAGAGACTAAATGTGATTTTTCTTTTACTAAAAAATTTAAGGCTTTTCCGTGGACCACTACTTCTATAGTTACTTTTCCAGGCCAAATTTTTTGAAAATTTCGAATATTGCCAAGCGTGCTAGTCCACACAGCCGTATCAGCAGAATTTAATTGCATCACTACTTGATGCATTTTTACTTGTTTGTCTTGAGCCACAACCATTGTGCTTGAGCTTATTATAAGACCCAATACAATAAGAGGTAAATATTTCATAGTCGTTGAATAATGATATAAATAATTGCAACTCAAAATACAACATTTATAACAGAGTTTTAGCCCGATGGTCTATTGTGTATAATTTATAAATCAATCTCGTTTTTTTTGATAAAATAATTGGGTAGGTGACATTTATCACCTATCTTTTATTATTATATATACACTTTTGTGTCAAATAATACATCATGGAAATTATAGGCTATTTAGCTTCAATTTTAATTGGCATTTCGCTTGGTTTAATTGGCGGAGGAGGTAGTATTCTAACAGTTCCGGTTTTAGTATATTTATTTCATGTTGAGCCTGTTTTAGCAACAGCCTATTCACTTTTTATTGTTGGTTCAAGTAGCCTTGTTGGTGCCTGGCCTAAATACAAACAAGGCTTTGTCAATCTAAAAACTGCCATCATCTTTGGAATACCTTCTATCATTGCTGTATTTGCGACAAGAAAATTTTTATTACCGGCCATTCCTACAGAGCTTGGCGCCATCGCTGGTTTTGAAATAACAAAATCTTTAATGATGATGTTGTTATTTGCCATTTTAATGGTGGCAGCCTCTTTTTCAATGATACGATCAAAATCTAGCAATCTTGAAGTAACAGAAGAAGCTCAAAAATTTAATTACCCAATGATTTTGCTAGAGGGTGCATTAGTAGGTGTGCTTACTGGCTTGGTTGGTGCAGGTGGTGGATTTTTAATTATACCCGCGTTGGTAATGTTAAGTAAACTTCCAATGAAGCAGGCTGTGGGTACTTCTCTATTGATTATTGCTGCAAAATCTTTAATCGGATTTACAGGTGACCTTGGAAATAAAACAATGGACTGGACTTTATTGCTTGCTGTTACTGCGCTTGCCATTACAGGAATTTTTATTGGAGATAAATTAAGTAAAAGTATTGATGGTAATAAGTTAAAAAAAGGCTTTGGTTGGTTTGTGCTCATCATGGGGCTATATATTCTAGCACAACAATTATTCTTTCCAACAGGTACGGGACATTAAAACAAAAAGTTATTTAAAACCTTTAAGTCATTTCTTTGTGGTGGCATTCAATTTGTTTCTAAACCACTTTATTATTTTCATTTTTAAATAATTTTGAGGTAAACATGGAAGATTGTGATAAAAGTCCCCTAATTTATAATGAATTAAGCGGATATTCCCTATCCAAAATGAAATTTTCAAATGAAAAAAAACAATGCAGATCGTAGGAATTTTATAAAAAATGCTACTGTTTTAGGATTTGGCGTTCCAGTTTCACTTGCAACGATTAGTAAAGCGCAAGCGAATACTAGTAGCAGCTCGAG
>CAJBLA010000295.1 GCA_903953815.1 uncultured Bacteroidota bacterium
ACTTTTTTTCATAATTATAAATTTATAAATAGTTCCCATTCAATTAATATTCAACAAATAAATTACTTTACTTTTCTTGGCAATTTAGCATCTCTTTGCGCTGAGTTATAAACAAAAGCTGCAACTATTGTAGCCATTTGCTTTAAATCATCTTCAATCAAATGATCATACACATCCATATTGCTATGGTGTGTGCGTGTATCGTATTCAATAGGATCCTGTATAAATTGGAACCCCGGCAATCCAACACCATCATAGGATTGGTGATCAGTTCCACCTGTATTACTGATCGTGATTGTTTTAGCACCTAAGTCATGAAAGGGTGTGAACCAATTTGAAAAAATGTCAGCACAAGCTGCATTGCCTTGCAAGTAAATGCCTCTGATTTTTCCTGTTCCATTGTCAATGTTGTAATAAGCTGAAAATTGCTCATGTGCTTTATTTGGTTTGCCGTTAGCATCCATGAATGTTTTTTTAACATACCCTCTTGAACCTAATAAACCTTGCTCCTCCCCACTCCATAATCCAATACGAATAGTGCGCTTCGGTTGTACACCAATGGCTTTTAATATGCGCATTACCTCCATCATGACTGATGATCCAGCTGCATTATCAGTTGCACCCGTACCTGCCTGCCATGAATCTAAATGCGCTCCTATCATTACCACTTCATCTTTTAAAGTTGGATCGGTTCCAGGAATTTCAGCAATTACATTATAGCCTTGCAAATCCTTGTCTTGAAACTTAACTTTCACATCGGCTTCAATAAATACATCGGTACCTGATTTTGCAATTCTCAATAAAGTATTATAATCCTCAATGCCTAAAGCCATATCCAAAAAGTTTTCTGGATCAGTTCCCTTATACGCGCCACCACCTTGTGAAAATATAGTACCATCATGATTTCTTGTACTTGAAGATATCATTCCAATAGCGCCTTCTTCCATCGCCATTGTTTTTAACATGCTTGTAACACGCATCGAAGCCCCTGCACCACTGCGAGCAAACTGCTCTCTCATTTGACGCATTTGAGCTGTATCAGTAGGTTGACGACGACCACCCGCTTGTGGCGTGGCAGCAGCCATTTTCGCAAGGTCCTCATCTGTATATCTAACTGCATCCGCTTTAAAACTTTGCTTATAGACATTCATTTGATCAATGATGATTAGTTTTCCTTTTAATTTGCCTTTATATTCCATTAATGAAGCAGAATCCTTTAATGCAATTACTATTAAATTTCCTTTTTTTAATCCTTTGGTTCCTGCAGTCCAAGTTTTTGGCCAAGCAAGCAAAGGCTTATAATAAGGTGCTGTCATCGCTAAATACATTTTTTGCAAATCCCAACCTTTACCAAATTCACCCCAAGGATCAATTACTGCATTTGCCATTCCCCATCCACCTAAAGTTTCTTTTGCATAGTTGGCTGCGCGCATATACCCTTCAGAATTAGTTAAACGACTACCATTTTTATCGGTTAAATTAAAAGCGATATCCATCACTTTTGATCGCGTTAACCCTTCTGCTCTGATTTTTTGCATGACAGATGCATCAACCACTTCTTGCGAAAAAGAGATCATGGGTATTGAAAAAACAAGGATCAATACACTAAAAAGTATTTTTTTCATTCTACAAATTTTATAATGATATAATAGTACTAATTTAATAAAAACATCCCATTTTAGGCTAGTAATTACGTGAATGGCCAGCCGTATTTCAATTTTAATCAAATAATAGATAAGTAACTGACTAGCAGTCGAAAATACAAGCCATTCGCGCAACCACTCCATGCAGAATGTGTCATATTTACTAAATTTATATAGCAAATTGGGTCACAAAATTGTCATATAGCCGTATTTTTGTAATACCCCTACCTTCTTTGTTCAAGAAACCCGATCGACGTAAACTAGAATTAAAATTTAACCAATGAAAAAGCGACAGTTTATTAAAGATGTTTTATTAACGACCCTTGCAGCACCTATCGGATTAACAGGATTAGCAAATACATTTAAGAAAACCGCTTATTTGCCTGCAAAGGAATTGGCCATGGTGGAGGATTTTTGGCTCAGCATCAGAAATCAATATTTATTGAAACCCGATTATATCAATTTAGAAAATGGTTATTATAATTTTTTACCCCAACCTATTTTAGATAAATATATTGAACATATTAAAATGGTGAATTACCAGGGTTCTTATTATATGAGAACAGTGCAATGGGATAATAAAGATAAAGTAGCCGCGCGTTTAGCAAAACTAGGGGGTTGTAGTGCTGAAGAAATGATCATTACTCGAAATACAACCGAATCCATTGACCTAGTCGTAAGCGGATTTGATTGGCAAAAAGGGGACGAAGCGGTGATGGCCATACAAGATTATGGTTCCATGTTGGATATGTTTGAGCAAGTAAAAAATAGATATGGGATTGTGAATGTTAAAGTATCTATTCCGAACCATCCTGCTAATGACGAAGAGATTGTAGCTATTTATGAAAAAGCCATCACTTCCAAAACAAAATTGATGATGGTAAGTCATATGATTAATATTACAGGTCATATTTTACCTATTAAAAAAATATGTGCAATGGCGCATGCAAAAGGAGTACAAGTGATTGTGGATGGCGCACATGCTTTTGCACATTTCCAATACAGTATTGATGATTTAGGATGTGATTATTACGCTGCATCATTGCACAAGTGGTTGAGCAGTCCATTAGGTGCTGGTATATTATACATCAACAAAAATAGAATTAAGAACCTATGGCCACTATTAGCGGATGGAGAAAAGCAATTGGATAAAATTAAACGCTTAAACCATATTGGCACCCACCCCGTTGCTACCGACCTTGCCATTAATGATTCCATAGATTATTATGAAATGATCGGTGCAGAAAAAAAAGAAGCCCGTTTGCGTTATTTACAAAACTACTGGACGAGTAAAGTACGCAATAATCCAAAAATTATAATCAATACACCAACAGATCAAACAAAATGTTGTGGCATTGCCAATGTTGGAATAGCGGGTATCAAGCCAAGTGAGGTAGCTGCTAGATTAATGAATGAGTTTAAAATTTTTACAGTTGCCATTGATTATGCAAATGTAATTGGATGTAGAATATGCCCCAATGTTTATACCACCACCGGTGAACTTGATCAATTTGTAAACGCTTTAAATACATTAGCAAAAAATGCCTAGTAATTTTAATAGAACCACGGAAGCATCCTCCTTGTATCATGATATTGAAAAATCAAGTACAGCGGCTATCGTTTCAAATATAAATACAGAAGATAAAAAAGTTGCTTTTGAAGTTGAAAAACAAATTCCTCAAATATGTTTATTAATTGATGCAGCTGCGAATCAATTACAAAACGGTGGCCGTTTATTTTATATAGGTGCCGGTACCAGTGGCCGATTAGGTATGGTTGATGCAAGTGAGTGCCCTCCTACTTTTGGTGTTTCAGAAGATGTGGTAGTAGGTATTATTGCAGGTGGACAAAAAGCCATGTTTCATGCTGTTGAAAATGCAGAAGATGACATGGATCAAGCTTGGCTTGATTTACAAGCTCATAAAATAAGTGATTTAGATGTGGTTGTGGGTGTTGCAGCAAGCGGCACTACGCCCTATGTGATTGGCGGTTTAAAAAAATGTCAAGCGCAAGGTATTATCACAGGTAGTATTAGCTGTAATGCAAATAGCCCCATTTCCGCGCATGCTAATTTCCCCATTGAAGTAGTGGTTGGCCCTGAGTTTGTTACAGGAAGTACAAGAATGAAAAGTGGTACTGCACAAAAAATGGTACTCAATATGATTTCCACCTCAGTGATGATAAAACTAGGTCGTATTAAAGGCAATAAAATGGTAAACATGCAATTGACCAATCAAAAATTATTTGATCGTGGTGTAAAGATGATCATGGATGAATTAAAAATAAATGATACCGCAAAAGCGGAACAGTTACTAAAAACTTATGGCTCAGTAAAAAAGTCGATTGAAGCAGCTACTTTAGAAAATGAGATTAATTAGATAAGTAACCCAAATTATTAAGTACGGTTAATTAGGAAAACTGATTTTCCCCATGGTTGTCGCCACCTTAGTTGCATTTCCTCCTGCTAATAGTGGCGTTCCTGCAACTGCTTCGTTCCCAAGCAATGCAAATAAAATAGCCTCCTTCGCATCAGGCGATATGCCTATTTCCATGGATGACTTTATAGTAATGCTTGGAAGCAATTGTTTTAGGTGTTCCATTAATAAATGATTGTGCATCCCGCCGCCACTTACATACATGGTGTATATTAATTGATCCCCAATTACCTTATTTATTGCTTCACTAACGGTTTGGGCTGTAAACATATTTAATGTGGCAAGCACATCCTCATGGGATAACATAGCGCCTAAAGCCATTTGGGCTTGAATAATGTATTCAAGATTAAATAATTCTGGCCCAATAGTTTTAGGGAATGCTATATTAAAAAACGAATCGCTTTTTAATGATTGCAATAAAGGCTCATTAATTTTTCCTGACTTTGCAATGATGCCATCCTTATCATAAGCCAATCCCTCGAAATACTTTCGCGTATACGCATCCATTAAAGTATTACCTGGACCGGTATCAGATGAAAACACTTGCGATAAACTACCACCAGCATTTAATAATGTAAAATTGGCGATCCCTCCAATATTTAATAAAATTCTATTTTCTGTTGCATGCGCACACAACAAATAATCGCCATACAAGGACAATGGCGCTCCCTCACCTCCTGCAGCAATATGTTTTTGTCTAAAGTCACTTAGCGTTATAATTCCAGTGGCTACTGCTATATGATCACCATCGCCAATTTGCAAAGTAGCGGGACCATATGCATCATTCGGATGTAAACTTTTGGGTGCATGATAAATAGTTTGACCATGACTCGCAATTAAATCAACTTGAACTGCATCAACTCCCCATTGTTTAAGTGCATCATTCACCATGCTTGCATGTTGCAATGCCAACCATGGATTAAGTACACATAATTGTTCCAAGGAAACTGTTTTTTTGGAAAATACGGTTAGTAACTTTTCTTTCAAATCGGGTGCATAAGGCACAGTGATAAATTCATCCAATGAAACTTTGGTTGTATTCCCAGCACCAGTAATGGTACACAACGCAATATCCAAACCATCCAAGGAAGTGCCACTCATTAAACCAATCACCTTTCGGCTGGGCTTATTGGCGATTTCATATAAATGTTGAATATTAGGATGCATAAACAGCTTTTGTGCAATTCATTAAAGATAGTAAATGCACTTGTAAAATGTAGAATTCCCTGGCCGACTAAGCAATTAAATGATATTCAAAACCAATTATGAAGCAGCAATTAACAGCATTTTGCCAATTTTCCACAACCGACTAAATCCATTCAAATTCAATGGCTTATAGTGTAACTTTACCCTTAATAAATTAAAGCTATGCTTAAAGTGGGCGTGTTTGGTGTGGGGCATTTGGGTAAGTATCACCTAAATAATTGGAAGGAAATTCCCGAAGTTGAACTGATTGGCTTTTTCGACCCTAGTAATGAACATGCACATGAGGTTGAAAAAACCTATGGTCTTAAAAGATTCATGGATGAAGAAGCATTGATTGCAGCCTGCGACATCATTGATGTAGTCACTCCTACCCATTTGCATTTCCCGGTTTGTGAAATGGCAATTAAAATGGGCAAGAATGTGTTTGTTGAAAAGCCAATGGCCAATACGATTGAAGAAGGCAAAACAATCGTAAACATGGTGAAGGAAGCCAATGTAAAATTACAAGTGGGTCATGTTGAAAGATTTAATCCTGCATTTACTGCTTTAAAAGATTTGACCTTAAATCCGCTTTTTATTGAAGTACACCGATTAGCACAATTTAATCCAAGAGGTACTGAGGTAAGTGTGATATTGGATTTAATGATTCACGATATTGATATTATTTTAAGCATTGTTAAAAGTGATGTAAAAAGTATTTCCGCAAGTGGTGTTGCTGTATTAACCGACACCCCTGATATTGCTAACGTGCGTATTGAATTTAACAATGGCTGTGTGGCTAATTTAACGAGCAGCAGAATTAGCATGAAAAAAATGCGCAAAATTAGATTGTTCCAAAAAGATGCTTATATCGGTATTGACTTTTTAGAAAAGAATACGGAAATAATAAAATTGCAACAACCCGATGAAGCTGCTGCTTTCTCCTTTGATATTGAAACCCACCAAGGCACCAAAACTATTTCCATCAACAACCCGGTAATTGAACAAGGCAATGCGATTAAAGCAGAGCTGAGCAGTTTTGTTCATGCAATTTTAAATGATGAAATACCTGTGGTGAATGAAATGGATGGCTACTTGGCCATGGAAGTGGCACATCAAATTTTAGAAAAAATTGGTAAAAGCACTTCTAATATCAGTGAAAATTGGTCACCCGATTTAGCGCCAAGAGAGGATTTAGAATCAGAATAATCCCAAGGAAATGTTCGCAATAATTATAAGGAATATAGCAACTACCCTAGTCGCTTGGTTAGCACATAGGTCGCAATGGCTAAGTCCAAGGGTCTTGTAATTTTGATATTTTCAAACTCCCCATCTACTAGAAACACGGGTTGTCCACTGGCTTCAACCACATTGGCTTCGTCTGTAAAATTAGGTTGATATACTTGATTAAAAGCGGCTAATATAATTTCAGATTGAAATGTTTGCGGCGTTTGTATCAGCATTACTTTTTCACGGTCAAACAAATGATGTTTTTCGTTTTCCATGATACGCACGGTGTCTGTTGAACTTACCGCGGGTATGGCAGAACCATTTTCAACTGCTTGCTGATAACATCTTTGTACTAATGCAGGGGTTAACAAGCACCTAACTGCATCATGCACAAATACAATTGACTTTTCCTTCACTGCAGTTAATCCATTTTTCACCGATTGAAAACGGGTTTCACCACCAGCGATAAATTGGATGGGGTTTTTAGTTCTATTTTTTAAAAGCTTTTTCCCTTCTTCAATATACCCTTCTGGTAAAACCACCACTAAACTGATATCATCAAATGCATTTACAAATTGATCAATGGTATGTAGTAATATAGATTTACCTTCAATTTCTAAAAATTGCTTAGGCACCACTGACCCCATACGCTGACCTGTGCCACCAGCTACTATTATGGCAATTTTATTAGAATACATGATTGACACTTGTTTCAAGTTTAATTCCTATTTGGTTAACAATTTCACAACCTCCGCTGCTAAATCATTTTTATTAATAGGTGCAGTTCCTACTAACTCGCAAACCATTCCTCCAGCAATATTGGAAATTTCAGCCGCTAATAAAATATTTTTTGAGCTCGCATACACTAATGATGCCACTGCAATGACTGTATCCCCGGCGCCACTCACATCCGAAATATTACGAATATGCGTTGGAATTAATTTTTGATCCTTACCATCAGAAAAATACACTCCATGCTCTGATAAAGTAATAAATGAAATTGCATTATGCAAACTTTCATTTAATGCAGTATGCACTTTATTCATATTTTGAACCGTGATATCACCAATCGTTATTTTTAACCCCTCTTTTACTTCCTTTAAATTTGGTTTAAATAAAGTGCAATTTTTATAGGCTAAAAAGTTTTTTTGTTTGGGGTCAACGGCTGTTGGAATTCCTTTTACATTACAATAATCAATCACCGAGGTAATTATATTTGGTGTCAATACGCCTTTATTGTAATCTTCTAAAATGATTAAGGAAGGCTTTTCCGTGTCCACATATTTATAAAATCCTGCTAATAAAGCGGCTTCTTGTTCTGCGGTGATATCATTGGTATGCTCATGATCCAATCGCATCATTTGCTGATTGCGACCCATGATGCGCACTTTATTGGTCGTAACGCGTGTTTCACTTTCGTGTATATAAGATGTATTGATTCCTTCCTTATTTAACAAGTTGGCTAAATCAGTGCCTTCTGCATCCTTACCAATCACTGAAAATAAGGTTGTGGGTGCACCTAAGGACCTCAGGTTTAAAGCGACGTTTGCAGCGCCTCCTATACGCGTTTCCTTGCGTTGCAAGGAAACGATAGGCACGGGTGCTTCAGGCGAAATACGATCCACTATACCCCACCAATAAGTATCCAACATAATATCACCTACGACCCCAATTTTTGTTGTGGCAAAGGAGGTAAACAAACTTTCAATATCATTTACATTAATCATGCAGCTAGGCCTTTTTTTTATTACTTAAGGCGATATAATACAAAGGTAACCCCAAAAGCGTAATACCCAACCCCCATAATGAATACTTAGGTTGCGCATATACCAATCCTACACAAAATACACTTGCCATTACAATATAAATAATCGGCAATACTGGATAGCCAATGGCTTTATAAGGCCTTGGTAAATTGGGTTCCTTTTTTCTTAAAATAAATATCCCTACAATAGTAAGTATGTAAAATAGGACACCTACAAATGAAACCATGGTTAACAAATCGCCATACTTACCACTTAAACATAAAATTGACGCCACCAATGCCTGTATCCATAAACCATAAGCAGGCACTTCATTTTTATTTAACTCCCCTGTTTTCTTAAAAAATAAGCCATCCTTGGCCATGGTATAATATACCCTTGACCCCGTTAATATTAATCCATTATTACAACCAAAAGTGGAAATCATAATCATCACCGCAATTACGATGGTACCTATATTACCCATCACCTTGTTCGCAGCTGCAATAGCCACACGATCATTCTCTGCAAAAGCAATTTCATTTAATGGTAGTACATGTAAGTACATTAAATTAGTACTAATATAAATAAGGGTTACAATTGAAGTTCCTAAAAATAAACTCAATCCAATATTACGTTGTGGATTTTTTATCTCCCCTGCTATAAATGTTACGGTGTTCCATGAATCACTACTGAAAATAGATCCAACCATTGCGGCCGACATCAATCCAATTAAAGCAGTACCTCCTACTGGTAACCAACTATTCGTAACTGCACCATCCACTGCAGTAGTCACCACATTGGTTTGTGCACTAAAAGCATTCATCCAGTTTTCATTCCAATAACTATGCTTTGTAAATAAAAATCCTACAAGCACTAATCCAAATAAGGAAATGAGTTTGGTGAATGTAAATGTATTTTGAATTATTTTTCCCTCCTTCACCCCTCTTGTATTGGTATATGTCAAAAATATAATCAAACAAATAGCTAATGCTTGCGCAGCAGAAATTTTAATAAATCCCAAATCGGCGATAATATTACTTTCACCTACGCTTGGTATTAAATAAGCAGTAAACTTACTAAAGGCCACTGCGACTGCAGCAATAGTGGCTGTTTGTATCACCGAGAAAAAACTCCAACCATATAAAAATCCAACAAGTGGATTATACGCCTTTTGTAAGTACACATATTGTCCGCCCGCTTTTGGATACATCGCACTTAACTCACCATAACTTAACGCTGCGGTGATGGTCATAAAGCCCGTCAACAACCAAGCCACGATCAACCATCCGGCGGATCCTACATTTCGGGTAATATCAGCACTTACAATAAAAATACCAGAGCCAATCATACTACCTGCCACGATCATGGTTGCATCTAATGCGCCTAACCTTGGTTTAAATTCAGAAGTTTCTGTTGTTGACATTTTTTTGGATTGTGTATGTAATTAAAAATCCTTCCCGTTGATTCGGAAAGGATTTATTTAAATTATTTATTTGATTTATGTTCCGCATTTAGTCCCTTAATAATATCCGAGGTGATATCATACGCCGTATCCTTGTAATACATTAAATCAGGGTTGCTTGAAAATATATAAGCGAACTCCTTATTCTTATTATATTTTTCTAAAAATTGCTCGATTCTTTTTTTAACCTCTTGTAATCTTTTAAAACTTTCCTCTTGCAACTCTTGTGATAATTGTTGTTCCTTATTGGTATAATTTTTTTCAAGCTGCGCTAATTCTTGCTGGCTACTAGCCACTTCCGCTTGCGATAAATAACGACCATTTTTTTGCAATGTTTGATATTTTTCAGCAAAAGCATTTTTCAAACCCGCTAACTGCTTTGCATTTTCCATATCCTTTACTTGTAAGGATGATTTTACTTCCTGAAAAAAGGCATAACTATTTTGAATAGAATCAATTTCAAAATAAGCCACTTTCGTTCCAGCACCATTTAATGCTGTTGACTTAATTGGAATATTAGCACTATTAAAATGCAATACATACAATACAATAACAGCGATTGCTAATACCCCATTGACTACCCAGTTGATTGACTTCATTATTCAATTTGTTTAATGTAATATACGGCAATTAACAATTGCCCTACCCTATAAAAATAAGAAAAAACGGAGGGATAAAAAATAAAAAAAGGTAGGAAATATCGCTACTTCCTACCTTTTTACAAAAATCTATACTAAATATTATTCCTCTTCGTCAAAGCTCATCGCTTCACGTGCAGTGGCTAATACTTCATACTCTTCCTTGCTACCTACGATCAATTTCTCGAATTCTTTTTGACCAGTTCCTGCAGGGATAAGATGACCTGTAATTACGTTTTCTTTTAAGCCTAACATTAAGTCCACTTTACCTTGTATTGCCGCTTGGCTTAATACCTTGGTCGTTTCTTGGAATGATGCAGCAGAAATCCAGCTTTGAACACCCAAAGATGCTTTTGTAATACCTAATAATACTGGACGCGCTGTTGCAGGTTTTGCATCACGCACTTCTACTACTTTTTTATCTGCACGACGTAAAATTGAATTTTCTTCTCTCAATTCACGTAAAGTAACTATTTGACCCGCTTTTAATGTTGCGCTATCGCCTGCTTCAGTAACTACTTTCTTATCGTAGATACGATCGTTTTCTTGTATAAAGTCATAACGATCTTCTAAGTCCTCCTCTAAGAATTTAGTATCACCAGCATCAACGATTTCTACTTTCTTCATCATTTGACGAACAATAACTTCAATATGCTTATCATTAATTTTCACCCCTTGTAAACGATAAACCTCTTGAATTTCATTCACCACATATTCTTGTACAGCAAATGGACCTCTGATTGCTAAAATATCAGCAGGTGCAATTTGACCATCAGATAATGGAGAACCTGCTTTTACGAAATCGCTGTCTTGTACTAAAATTTGACGTGTTAATGGTACTAAGTATTTCTTAACCATGCCATCTTTAGACTCTACAACAATCTCTCTATTACCACGCTTGATATTACCAAATGCAACAATACCATCAATCTCACACACAATCGCAGGGTTACCTGGATTACGTGCTTCAAATAATTCAGTTACACGAGGTAAACCTCCAGTGATATCTTTTAATTTTCCTAATACTCTTGGAATTTTAACTAGTACATGTCCTGCTTTAACTTCAATTCCCTCTTCGATAATAATATGAGAACCTACAGGTAAGTTGTACATTTTATTATCCTTCACACCTTCTAATATGATGGTTGGAATTCTTGTTTTATCCTTAGATTCAATAACCACTTTTTCACGGTGACCTGTTTGCTCATCCGCTTCATCGCGATACGTAAATCCTTCCGTGATATTCTCAAACTTAATTTTACCATTTTGCTCAGCAACAACCACATTGTTAAATGGATCCCATGTACAAATCACATCTCCTTTTTTAACTTGTGCGCCATCTTTAACAGCTAACAAAGCACCATAAGGAACGTTATTGGTAATCATTAAACGATCGTTCTTAACATCCATGATCCTTACCTCACCCGTACGACCAATAACCACTTTAACTTTGTTACCATCGTTATTAATAGTGTCTACTGTTCTTAAACCATCAAATTGAATGGTACCATCAAACTTAGCGTTTAATGCAGATTCAACAGAAGATGATCCCGCAACTCCACCCACGTGGAAAGTACGTAATGTTAACTGTGTACCAGGCTCACCAATTGATTGTGCAGCAATAATACCCACTGCATCACCTCTTTGTGTAACATAACCAGTAGCTAAGTTTCTACCATAACAGCTAACACATACACCACGCTTGCTTTCGCAAGTTAATACCGAACGGATTTCAACTGATTCAATACCAGCATCCTCGATAGCACGTGCAACATCAATCATAATTTCTTCACCAGCACCCACCATTAATTCATTGGTGATTGGGTTGAATACATCATGTAATGAAGTACGACCTTCAAGTCTGTCGGCCAATGGTTCAATGATATCCTCATTATCTTTTAATGCACTTGTTGCAATTCCACGCAATGTGCCACAATCTTCTTCAGAAATAACCACATCTTGAGATACATCCACCAAACGACGTGTTAAGTAACCTGCATCCGCAGTTTTCAATGCAGTATCGGCCAAACCTTTACGTGCTCCGTGCGTTGAGATGAAATAATCTAATACGTTCAATCCACCTTTAAAGTTAGATAAGATTGGGTTTTCAATAACCTCAGATCCTGTGCTACCACTCTTACGCGGTTTCGCCATCAATCCACGAATACCTACTAACTGCTTCACCTGTGTTTTACTACCTCTCGCACCTGAATCCAACATCATGTAAACAGAGTTGAATCCTTGTTTGTCGATCGCCATTTCACGAATTAATGTTTCAGTGATTCGCGTATCCACACGGCTCCAGATATCAATAACTTGGTTATAACGCTCGTTGTTGGTAATTAAACCCATGTTATAGTTTTCCCAAACTTCTTCTACTTCAATTTTAGCCCCATCCAATAATGATTGTCTTGTTAAAGGAACAACTAAATCGTTCACGTTAAAGGACAAACCACCACGGAAGGCCATTTTAAATCCTAATGTTTTAATATCATCCAAGAATTTAGCAGTCGTAGGAACATCCGTGATTTTAATAATGTCACCGATAATTTCTCTTAAACTTTTCTTA
>CAJBLA010000296.1 GCA_903953815.1 uncultured Bacteroidota bacterium
GCTAGCTGTTCCACCTAAATCACCTGCTAACAAAATCTTTCCCTTGCTAATGGTTGTTGCATCCTGAACCGAGTTGGTGATAGAGCCTGACGCATCTGCTAATGCATTCGCAACATATTCGGTAGTTGCCATTTTTGAAGAATTATCATTTAATGCTTGCGTAATTCCTCTTGTTGTACTTGGCATAGTAACATCGCCCGTGAATGTTGGCGACACTAAATTTGCTTTTAAATTCAATGCTGTTTGTTGTGCAGCACTCACTGGCTTATTGGCATCACTTGTATTGTCCACATTGGATAATCCTAAATTCGATCTTGCACTTGAAGCTAGGTTCGCTCCTGTGCCTCCATTGGTAATTGCTACAATTCCATTTACATTCGTCGCGTTGCCCGTGACTGTGCCTGTGAGGTTTCCTGTAATATTTCCTGTGAGGTTTCCTGTAATATTTCCTATTAAATTTCCTCTAAATGTATTTGCAGAAATGGTGCTTCCTGAAAAATCTCCTATAGGACTTCTTCTAACTAAATAATTTACAATGTTAGTGGCAGTAGCCGAATTTACTAATGTCATTGAATTTCCTAAACTATCTTTTGAAATGCCTCCCATAGACATTACTGTTGGTGCACTTGCACTGCCTCCTAAGTCACCTGCTAATTGAATTTTTCCTTTCACTGAACTTGTTGCATCTACAATACTTCCAGTAGAGGTGGAACTTGATCCAGAAGCAGCATTATTTTCTACATATTTTTTAACTGCATATTGAGTAGGGTATAATAAATTACTAGCAGAGGTTCCGCCTAAAGTTGTGTCACTTGATTTATTCGTTAATAATTCTTTACCATTCATTGCAGTCAAATAATTGGCTAACATAGTAGCAGTATCCGTAATATTTAATTTCAAATTGATTCGGTTAGAAAGCGAAGCAGTATCTTTTGTAATTCTTCTACTTATCATAGTGGCTGTATCTGCAATATTCAATTTTAAGTTTATTCTATTTGAAAGTGCTATGGTATCTCTTGCAAATCGAGCAGTTAGCATATTAGCAGTATCGGCAATATTTAACTTACTTGAAATTCTTGTTGAAAGTAAAATTGTATCTCTAGCAAAACGATTACTTAACATAGCACTTGTGTCTGCTGCGCCTATTTTTAAGTTAATTCGATTGGAAAGTGATATAGTGTCTTTCCCAATTCTATTATTCAACATGTAAGCGGTATCTGATAAGTTTAATTTTCCATTTAACTGTGAAGTTAAGTTTGCGTTACGCGCATAAGGGTATAACATATTGCTCGTGTCAGCAATATTTACTTTTAAATTAAAGTTGGAAGTATTGGTTAAGTTTTGAAGTTGTAAACTACCTCTAGTAACTAAGCTTGAATTGCTATTGCTCGTGTCAACACTAATAGCTCCGCTAGATGCATTTAATATTACAGGCGCATTGGCACTTAATGCTGCTCTTGCTCTTGCATTGGTGAAATACAAATTACCAACTTCGCCAACATCTCCAGTATTGATGTTAAGTGTTCCAGTTTTTCCATTTACACTTTGAACTGGAGCGCCTGGTGTTAACATTTCAATCCAATCACTTGCTAACGTGCCATAATCAGTACTTAAAACAAATGTTCTACTTAAATCTGTTCTAACGCAAACGGTTCCCTTAGATGATATCTGTCCTAAGCTTACCATTTCTGCAATGCTATTTGCTGTAGATACAGATGTAAATGAAAGAGAGGGAAGTAAATAACTTGGGATTTTACTATTTGCATCTAAGCCAGCTATACCATTAGCTGAATTTACTAATGTAATATCTGCTTTAGTTATTAATGCATTACTAGTCGCTATTGAAACTGGTTTGTTTAAATCCGATGTATTATCGACTTGGCTTAAATCAATTGAGCTCTTGTCTATTACTACTGCCCCCGTTAGTGTGTTGACTGATGTTACCCCGCTTGTAGCTAAAATGGGCTTGTTTACCAAGTCGTTATAATTGCCTGTTATTGCAATCTGGCTCAAATTGTCTCTTATTGCATAGTTCCCAAGCATCCTGCTAGTATCAGAAATTTTTACTCTGTTATCAATTCTGTTTGAAAGTGTAATCGTATCGTCTCTTAATTTTTGTATTTGTGTTGCTGTTGCAAATAAAGTAACGCTATCAGCGTAATTCATTTTTAAGTTAATACGATCGCTCAGGTTAGCTGTATCCGATTTTGTTAGTTTAGTATCTACTAAGTTGGAAAGGTTTGTTGCACTGGCTATAGAAAATTTCAAATCAATACGATTATTAATTGCATTGGTATCAGGCAGGCTACTTGTTAGTTTATATAATGTAACATAGTCATTGACACTATCTGCTATGTTTAATTTTTGATTAATTCTATTTGAAAGCCAATTGGTATCTCTTTTGAATCTGTCATTCAGCATAGAGGCGGTGTCAGAAATATTTAATTTCCCATCAACACGGTTAGATAGGATAGTGGCACTAGATTGGTTGAATTTTAAGTCTAATGCTGCCTGAGTCGCTGTACTAATTTGTTTGTCTATATCAGCTGTGTTATCAACATTGCCTAATCCTACTTTGGAAGCACTAATGCCTGAAGCCACTTTTACATCTGTGATGGCACCTGTTGCAATTTTCGAATTGGTAATTGCACTATTAACGACAATAGGAGCATCTGCGGTTCCTCCTAAATCTCCCGATAATTGAATGATCCCTTTTCTAGCAGCATCTGCATCTACCACTGATGATCCTCCGCCTCCGCCTCCAACAGCGATACTACTATCTACATAAACTTTTACTGCTCTAGTTGTCGGAAATTTTATATCCGAATAGCTATCTGCGTTGATATCTAATGATTTGTTTTCAGCATTTTCTTTTAAGTTGATTCTTGTCGATAAAGCTGTTGTGTCTCGACTAATTCTACTTGAAAGCATATTAGATGTGTCAGCCAAGTTTAATTTTAAATTTAAATTAGAATTAACATCAATTGTTTTAGCATAATTAGCAAGCATGTTTGCAGAATCGGAAATATTTATTTTGCTATTTATTGAAGTAGCTAATGTGCTACCGCTAGATGCATCATATTTTAAACTTAGTGCGGCTTGTGTTAATGTGCTAATGGGTTTATCTAAATCACTTGTATTATTAACATTCTCTAGCCCCACCTTTGAAGCGCTAATACCTGGTGCAATTTTACTATTTGTTATTGCTGCGTCTGAAATTTTATTAGTTGTAATAGCGCCATCGGCAACTGTTGGCAAATCTGATGTTCCAGTTAAGTCACCTGATAGTTTTATTTTTCCTTTAGTAGTTGCATCTGCATCTGCAACCCCGCTTGAAGTTGTGCCGTCAATGTATCTTTTTATTGCCTTTACAGATGGGTATTTGATTTCAGATAACGCATCTGCCACAATATCATTTGATTTATTAAGTTCATTTTCTTTTAAATTAATTCTATTGGATAAAAATGAAGTATCACGTTTTATTCGATCACTCAACATTGTGCTAGTATCAGAATTATTTAATTTAACTGATGATAACTGAATAATTGAGTTTTTATAGTTATAAAGCATAGCGCTTGTATCAGCTATATTTGATTTATTCATTAAGGCGGCGTTCACATCGAATGAGTTTGCCTTAAGCGCTAGGTTTGTATTAACTTCGGCTGTATTGGCTTTTAATGCTAATGCTGAAGTTGTTGCAAGTGCACTTAAGTCTTGATCACCCGTATTAGTTCCTGAGATAGCAGCAAGTTTTATTTTTTCCGCCGTTGTAAAATCATTACTTGATAATTCTTTCCCAATTATTTTATCCACTTTAGTTGCAATGCTTGCATTAATAGGAGCTAAGTCAAATGTTTTTGCAGCAAGTTGTGTTGGCGTGACATACTTTGTAGTACTATCTGCTAAGTTTACTTTAGTTGTAATGCTTGCGTTAATGGGAGCTAAGTCAAAAGTTTTTGCAGCTAACTGCGTTGGGGTAACATACTTTGTGGTGCTATCTGCTAAGTTTACCTTAGTTGCAATACTGACATTAATAGGATTAATGTCAAACGTTTTTGCAGCTAATTGTGACGGCGTAACATATTTTGTAGTACTATCTGCTAAGTTAACTTTAGATGTCAATCCATTATTAACCTCGGAAATGTTTGCTTTTAAACTTAACGCTGAATTAATATCTATGGTATTCGCTTTTAAAGCCAAACTATTATTTATACTTGTAGGGTCAAATGTCTTCGCTGCTAATTGGCTAGGGGTAACATATATTTTATTGCTATCGACTAAATTTACTTTACTATTCAAAGCTGTATTAATTGCATCAGCTGTCAATGATGTTATATTAGAAGCAATAATTTCATTCACCATTTTTTTATAGGGCGCTAGCATTGCAGCGGTATCGGTACTGCCTATTTTAGTGCTTACTGAATTTTCTAATGATTTTATTGCTTGGGCTTTTGCGTAAATCGCTAACATACTTGAAGTGTCCGATATGCTTAATTTATCATTTAATCCAGCAGCACTTCCTGCATACAATGCGTAAGGAACAGTCCCAAATGGGGTTGTACCTAAATCAATCCATTCCTTTGTGTAATCCCAATTTGGGATAGGTGCTCTTGGTGTTATTGCAATTTTTAAACTCAAATAATATGGCCCCATAGCCCAATCAATATTTGTAAGATTCGTTGCTGAGCCACCTGTTCTCTTTCCATTTCCAAGGCTAATATTAAATACACCGGTTTCGTCGGTATTGGCTTCATGCTGTTCAATTAATACTTTTGTTCCCGACGCTGTATATTGTATAATACTTGATTCAATATAAATTTTACGATCCTTTGCTGGGTTGGAAAAATTGTCTCTAGCTATTGCTTGAAAAAAGATACCATTTGCTGTTGTTTGTGCAAATATCTGATTTGGCAATATTGTGCTCAATACAAATAGGATACCAAAGGTGGCGATTAATTTAAGTTGTTTATTCATAAATTATAATTCTAAATAATTGGGAAATATATTTTTAATTGGCTTTAATAAATTTTAAAGCGTCAACATAATTTTCGGATTCGATTTTTAACACATAAGTTCCAGATCCAAGTGCACTCACATCCAGATTGATTCCTTGGAATAAATTATATCCTGATTCTTTTCTTGTGGATAGTAAAACACCTCCCGTTGTCCAAACGCTTAGGTTAAAGGATTCAGTTAATGGTGGTGTATTGACAAACTTTACTTTGGTGGTAATGTTTACCGGATTAGGGTAAAGCTTAATGCCTAAGCTATTAATTTTTAAACTGACTTCACAGTTGATCGCAAACTGACCACTGCCTCTAACACCATTTAAAACAGCCACCCCGTTTTGTACATTTAAACAAGTGGCGATGCTATTAAACTGTATAGCCATACCTGTATTGGAAGCGCCTGGGATACTACCCATGCTGCTCATCATAAAATTAGCAGATGATTGCGCTTGCAGCTTTGAGGGCATCATGCCAAGCATCATCAAGTTTGCAATAGCTATAGTTTGTAGTAAGTGTTTCAGCATTTTGGGGATTATCTTTTACTTGTGTAATACAATTGGGTTGTTTTACCACTAAGGGTATAGGATAATATTAAGTTTTCGGAACCTACGGAAACAATGTCATAGATGTATTCAATAGGATTGCCGTTGCTTGTTTTGGCTTGCACATGGATTTGTAGTTGGCCATTTATTTTTTCAACACTATAACTACCAATTAATCCATCAGAGTCCTGTGTAGTTAAGTTTTTCAAAAAGTTGATGTAGTAGGTAGCTTGGCCAACATAAGTTTTAGTAAGCGTTCCTGTTTGGCTGTAATCCAAAAACCAAGCTTTGTCCTGAATCATTTTTTGTGCAAGGTTTGTTTCTGCTAATGTTGTATCCTTGGAGCATGAACCAATGAATGTGGTGGCTGCAAGTAAACTATATAATAAATATTTTTTCATATTGTTTTCGTTTTGAGGATGGTTTTAACTTTTAAAATAAATCACTGGCCTTAATCATCATACCCAATTCAAAGCTGTTGACATTGGTTTTGATCGGTGATTTGGTAAAAGAGGTAAGCCCTTGCTTGTAATGCAAAAACAGGGTGTAAAAGTTTTTATTTTCAAACTCAAATCCCACATCACCTCTTAGTAAAAACCTTGCGTAGTTGTTGTTCACTAAATTATCAGCACTTTGGGTTGATAAACGCGTATCCAAACTAGGACCTAAAACAAAATAAAAATGGTACTTACTCGTATCGCTGATGGCCAATAGCTTTTTGTAATGCATCGCGATGCTCAAGTTTAAAAACTGATCATCGGCTTTAAAATTGGAGAAGCTGCCTAAAAATGGAGGCAAGCTTTTAGCATCCTTGTAATTGTTAGCGGTAGCTATTTTATTTAAACTCACCTGAAAGGAGTAGTTTTTTTTGTCCTTGTACAAGCCATCTACCCTAAAACCAGCGAAGTAACCCGGCTTATAACCAGCCGTACTATTATCTGAAATGTTGTAGTTAAAGCTTGAATTAAACCCAGCAGCCGTAATCGCCTGATTGGATAAACTCATTCCACCCAACAAATAAGTGCTATTATCGGTGAAGTTGACAAAGGTTTTATTCCAGGAAGCTTTGAAATTCTTTTTGAACTTTTGGGCAGCTTCGGAACCGGGCTGTTTTAAATACAGCTTGTCTTGTTGTTTTTGGGATAACTTTTTATCAGTAATATTGGTTTGACCAAATGTGGATTGTTGTGCCAGAAGGGTCAGAAATAAAATACTAAGAAAACTTAGTTTTTGAAATACACTCATAAGAAAATTTGATTATATATTTAGTCTATTTGTAAAATGGTACTTATTTGATACAGAATGATGCGTTGAAGTTAAATCTAGAAATAAACCTATGTGCTTTTTTTACAATAAATTTTTATAAATTATTTTAA
>CAJBLA010000297.1 GCA_903953815.1 uncultured Bacteroidota bacterium
GTAATTTTTTCAATACCCGCCAATGAATTTTCGGATGACCTTGATAAATTATCAACTGAAATTACATTAAAGCCATTTTCAATTAAATCTACAATGGTATGTGCGCCAATATAACCACAACCACCTGTCACCAAAATTGTTTGCATGTTGAAAATTTAGTATACAAAGTAACGGAAAAATATCCTTAAGACATCGAGTTCGGCAAGGTAAAACCTACCGTTGTGCCCACATTTACAGTGCTTCTGATGTGCATGGTTTCCTGATGTGCTTCTAATATGTGTTTGCAGATGGCAAGTCCTAAGCCAGTGCCACCAATATCTCTACTTCTTGCATCGTCAGTTCTATAAAAGCGCTCAGATAATCTTGGGATATGTTCCTCCGCAATGCCAATACCATCATCGCTTATTTCAATTAGCACTTTGCCGTCTTCTAATTTGTATACGCTAGCAATAATTTGACCATCTATTTTTCCATACTTCGCCGCATTGGAAAAAATATTTACTAAAACCTGGTAAATTTTATTTTTATCGGCAAAGACAGTAGTGGGCGATTCGCTTCCTTTTTTAAAATGAAATTGAATATTTTTTTTAAGTCCCTTGACGCTTAAGTTTTGTGCAACTTCATTGATTAGATCCTGAATGATAAAGGAATGTTTTAAGATGGGGTCCTTGCTTATTTCTAGGTTAGTTATTGTATCAACATCGTTTAATAACTGTACCAATCGCAAAACATTGGCTTGCGCTTGATGAATAAATTTATCCCTTTGTGCAGGGTTGTCTATTTCACCATCGCTTAATAATTCAAGATAGCCTTGAATGGCAAAAATCGGTGTTTTGATTTCGTGCGATAAATTTTGTAAAAATTCTTTTCTAAATTCCTCGTTAGATTGTAGGGTCGCAATTTCATTTGCTTTTTGGGCGGCCCATGCTTCCACATCTTCTCTTACCTCATCCATTCCCTTTTTAGGTAGTATATATTTTTGATAGGCCTCCTCACGTTTGGTTGCTTTTGTTTGTGCGATTAATTTGTAGATCAATTTTATTTTTCGGTAAACAAAAAAATCTAAAATCTGGTGTATTAATAAGTAAGCAAAAATAAAGCTGATAAAAAAATAAGCCACCCAGTAACGCCAATCATGTATTAATAAAAAAACGCTTGTCGCAATAATCGCAGATAGTATTAGTGCAGTAAGCGCAGCTAGTTGTTTTGGCGATAAATTTTTTTGTTTAAACATGCACCTGTGCCTTTTTATAGGCGAATACGAAGGTATCTATTTTGTTACTAATAATCGAATTTGTAGCCCACCCCTTTTACAGTGGTAATACAATCAATACCTAGTTTCGCTCTAATTTTACGAATATGAACATCAATGGTACGATCGCCTACGATTACATCATTGCCCCATACTTGGGATAGTATTTCGTTTCTTAAAAATACACGGCCTTTTTGTGCGGCTAATAAATAGAGTAGTTCAAATTCTTTTTTAGCTAAGATATATTGCACGCCATTAAGGGATGTTCTGTATTGTACAGGATCTATCGTTAAGCCATTGGCAGTAACAATTTTTGAATCGCCAGCGGCCGGTTGAATTCTTCGGAAAAGTGCAGTAATACGACTAATTAAAACTTTTGGACTAATGGGTTTGGTAACAAAATCATCCCCGCCTAATTCAAGTCCTTTAATATGTGAAGCCTCATCATTCAGCGCCGTTAATAAAACGATTAAAGTTTTATCAAACTGTGAATTGCTTCTTAAGTATTCGCAAACTTCAAATCCAGTTCGCTTTGGCATCATCACATCTAAAATAATACAATCTGGTTCAAACTGTTTTGCTTTTTCAATGGCCTCGCTTCCGTCTCTTGCTGTTGCAATATCAAACCCGGCCTTCATTAAATGAAAACTTATAATTTCGATGATGTCGGGTTCGTCATCAGCAATCAATATTTTTATAGGAGCGTCTGCCATAGGTGTTACAAAAGTAATTAAATAGCACAACCTTCCTTTTGCTTCTTATTATCAAATTGTTAACTAAATAACTTAAACCCTTAATCCTTAAGTAAGTACTTAATATAAGGGTTGTGTAATTTTTCTCTACCCCAGGTAGTGGCTGGCCCATGACCCGAATAAATAGTGAGGCTATCGGGCAAGGGGAATATTTGTTCTTGGATACTTTTAACGAGGTCAGATGGGTTGCTTCCAGGTAAATCGGTACGGCCAACCCCATCCATGAAAATTAAATCCCCACCAATGATAAAATCCTGACTTTCATTATAAAAACAAACGCTACCAGGGGAGTGACCTGGGGTAAGTAGCACCTTGAAGCTGTCTTTACCAAATGAAATAATTTCATCTTGTTGAATATACTTTACTGCGCCAGTATAAGGTTCAGTAGCGACCCCCCATTTAGCGGCTGCTTCAGGCAAACGGTCTAAAACAATTTGTTCATTGGGATGAAAATGCGCTGCCAATTGGTAGGTGGTACTAATTAAATTATTTCCGAATACATGGTCTAAGTGACAATGTGTATTTAATAATAATGTGGGTGTTAATTGTTGTGTGCTAATAAAGTCAGTCAACATTTTTTGTTCCATGCGTGTGTAACAACCAGGGTCAATAATAATGGCTTCTTTATGCTCATTATAAAGTATATAAGTATTCTCTTGAAAAGCATTAAAACAAAATTCTTGAATCGTTAACATGTATATTATTTATTAGCACTTAAATGACCGCAAATATTTTTTACAATGCTCGGGCCTTCGTAAATAAATCCTGTCCAAATTTGGACCAATGATGCGCCCGCATCTATTTTTTCTTTTGCATCTGCACCTGTGAAAATACCGCCACTTGCAATGATTGGAATTCGACCATGCAATCCTTTATGCAAGTAAGTAAGCACGTCGTTTGACTTTGCTAGTAAAGGTTTTCCGCTGAGTCCGCCTGCGCCAAAAGTTTCTGCAGTGTTAAAATTGTTTGTATTTAAAAGGGTACGATCAATGGTCGTATTACTTGAAACTAATCCATCAATTTTCACTTCCTGTACCAATGATATAATATCATCCAATGCACTGGTTTCTAAATCAGGTGCAATTTTTAGCAAAATGGGTTTGTTATTTTTATTCAAATTTTGCAATTCTGAAAAAATCTTTCTTAATGATTCTTTTTCTTGTAGCGCCCTTAATCCTGGTGTGTTAGGTGAACTTACATTCACCACAAAATAATCTACCACATCGGCGAGTCCATTAAAATTGATGCAATAATCTTTCCAGGCATCTTCATTTTCAGTCACTTTATTTTTTCCAATATTACCACCAATAATTAATTGGCTGTTTGTTTTTTGTTTTCGTTTTTTTAACCTTGTGGCAATGGTTTCCACGCCTTCGTTATTAAATCCCATGCGATTGATTAATGCTTGTTCACTTGGCAGTCTTAACATTCTGGGTTTTGGATTACCTAATTGTCCTTTGGGTGTCACCGTGCCAATTTCAACAAATCCAAATCCAAGTAGTTCTAAAATATCTAAATGCTCCGCATTTTTATCGAATCCGGCCCCCAGTCCCACTGGATTGGGAAAGTGCAAACCAAAATGTGTACTGCTTAAATCCTGGTTTTTATATTGAAATTGTCGCGCGATTAGTTCGTTCATCAATGAAGGGATACCTGTAGCCATATGTAAAGCCTTCATGGAAACGGTATGCGCAGTTTCAGGAGGCAACAAAAACAGTAGGTTTCGAACCAAAGGATAAATCATATTGCAAATTTACAATGAAATATTTAGTTGCATAAACAACTGTTTATAAAAATCACTACATTTATGGTGGAATTAGTCAAGATTTTAAACATTTTTTATGCAAGAGGCGTATATCGTAGCAGGTTTTAGGACTGCAGTAACTAAAAGTAAAAAAGGGGGCTTTCGTTTTATGCGCTCCGATGAATTAGCGATTGAAGTGATTAAGGGTTTAATGAAAACATTACCATCGGTTGATCCAAAATTAGTGGATGATGTAATTGTAGGAAATGCAGTACCTGAAGCAGAACAAGGATTACAATTTGGTCGCATCATTGCAGCTAAAGCATTAGGCATTGAAGTACCAGGTATCACTATTAATAGATATTGTGCAAGTGGTTTAGAAAGTATTGCGATGGCGACTGCGAAAATTAGAACAGGCATGGCAGATTGTATTATTGCAGGTGGTACTGAATCTATGTCCATGGTCCCAACTGCAGGCTGGAAAACAGTTCCAGCGTATTCAATCACGGTGGACGAACCTGATTATTATTTATCTATGGGATTAACAGCGGAAGCGGTTGCGAATGAATATAAAATTTCAAGAGAAGATCAAGATGCGTTTGCATTAGCATCCCATCAAAAAGCAAAGCAAGCCATTGACAATGGTTATTTCAAAAAAGGAATTTTACCCATTGAAATAAATGAAACATATATCAATGAAAAAAATAAACGCGCCACAAGAAATTATATCGTTGATACAGATGAAGGTGTAAGAGCGGACACCACTATTGAAGCATTGGGTAAATTAAAACCAGCATTTGCATTAAAAGGTTCTGTTACTGCTGGTAACTCTTCTCAAACAAGTGATGGTTCCAGTTTTGTTATGGTCATGAGTGAAAAGCTGATGAATTCCTTGGGATTAAAACCCATTGGACGTTTGGTAAATTGTGCTTCAGCAGGGGTTCATCCTAGAATTATGGGTATCGGGCCTATTGCAGCTGTGCCTAAAGTATTGAAACAAGCAGGTATGAACTTGGATCAAATTGATCTTTTTGAATTGAATGAAGCCTTTGCTTCTCAATCTTTGGCTGTAATTCGTGAACTGGGGTTAGATATAAATAAAGTTAATATTAATGGCGGTGCTATTGCCTTAGGTCACCCATTGGGTTGCACGGGCAGTAAACTTACTGTTCAGATAATCAACGACTTAGAGCGACTTAATCAAAAATATGGCATAGTGACTGCCTGTGTGGGCGGCGGTCAGGGTATCGCGGGTATTATTGAAAGATTATAGTTTTGAGGCCCATTTTCCATTTGTCCTTTTTTTGCGGTTTTTTGCCTAAAAATTTATAGTTTAGGTACTTCATTCATTGTCAAATAAGCAAATTTATAATTATGCGTATAACTATCTTAGGAAGCATTGTGTTAGCGAGTGTTATGTTAACGACAAACGTATCTGCACAAAAATCAAAAAAAGCTGCACCAGTTGTAGCTGTATCCACACCAAAAGTGGACATTAATAAAGTATTTAAAAACTGGAAGCCACGTAACGTAGGCCCTGCTTCCATGAGTGGTCGTGTTACCTCCATTGATGTAGAAGTAGCAAATCCAAATAATATTTGGATAGGTGCTGCATCCGGTGGTGTTTGGAAAACGAGTAATAGTGGTGTTAGCTGGACGCCGGTTTTTGACGAACAGCCTATTTTAAATATTGGTGCTGTAGCCATGCAACAAAGTAATCCAAGTGTGGTATGGGTAGGAACAGGTGAGGGAAATCCAAGAAACTCAATCAGCATTGGAGAAGGTATTTATAAAACTTTGGATGCTGGTAAAACATGGAAAAGAATGGGACTAGAACAAACTAGAAACATTCACCGTGTGATTATTGATCCAACCAATCCAAATGTAGTTTATGCCGGTGCTATCGGAAACCCTTATGGACAAAGCAAAAACAGAGGTGTATATAAAACAACAGATGGTGGCGAAACTTGGAATCAAATATTATATACCAATGACACTTCAGGTGTAGGGGATATGATTATGGATCCAAAAAATCCTAACAAATTATTAGTGGCCATGTGGCATCACTATCGTAACCCGTATCATTTAGAAAGTGGCGGAAAGGGTAGTGGAATTTACATGACCATTGATGGCGGTAAAAATTTCACAAAACTGGGTAAAGAAAATGGATTGCCTGATGGTAATTTAGGACGTGTGGGTATCGCGATTAGTAAATCAAATCCTAACAGAGTTTATGCTTTAGTAGAATCAACCAAAAGTGGTTTGTACAAGAGTGATGATGGTGGCTATAATTTTACTTTAGTTAATGCACAAAAATCTATCGTGGACAATCGTCCATTTTATTTCCAAGATATTATTTGCGATCCTTTAAACGAAAACACACTTTGGTACATAAGCCAAACAGTGGTGAAAAGTATAGATGCTGGTAAAAATTTTGAAACAGTTATTCCATACAGCGGCATACATCCAGATCACCATGCATTTTGGATTCATCCAACGGATAATAAATTCATGGTCGATGGAAATGATGGGGGTATTGGTATTACAAGAGACGGAGGAAAAACATGGATGTTTGATGAAAAAATCCCAGTAGGACAATTTTATCATGTAAATGTAGATAATGAAACACCGTATCATATTATGGGGGGCATGCAGGACAATGGTTCATGGAGAGGTCCGGCGTATACATTTATTGATGGAGGAATTAAAAACTTCTATTGGGATAATTTGTGGGGTGGAGATGGCTTTGACGTAATGCCTGATCCTGAAGATGCAAATTGGGTATATGCAATGAGTCAAGGTGGTTCCGTTGGAAGATATAATACTGCCACGGGCGAACAAACCTATATTAAACCGCCAGCACCAGATGCAACAACATTGATGCGTTTTAACTGGAATGCTGCTATAGCGCAGGATCCATTTGATAAAAAAACAATTTATTTCGGTTCTCAATTTTTACACAAGAGTACAAACAAGGGTGCATCTTGGAAAATAATTTCATCTGATTTAACGACCAATGATAGTGCTAAAATTGACCAAACAAATAATGGTGGATTGAGTGTCGATATTACAGGTGCTGAAAATCATTGTACCATTTTAACCATTGCACCATCCAGTGTTCAAAAGGATTTAATATGGATCGGTACTGATGATGGCAATATTCAATTCACATCCAATGGAGGAACTACTTGGAATAATGTAACTGCAAATATTACAGGACTTCCTAAAGGCGCATGGATTGCGCAAGTACGTACTTCAACTTATAATGCGAATGAAGTATTTGTAGTTGCAAATAATTATAGACAAGGTGATTTTGCTCCTTATGTTTTCAGAACAACGGATCAAGGAAAAACTTGGACTAATATTTTAAGTGCTGCAAAAGTGACGGGATATGCTTTAACAGTGATACAGGACATTGCTGAGCCTAATCTATTTTTTGTAGGAACAGAGCAAGGTATGTTTGTGAGTTTAGATAATGCAGAAACTTTCCAACAATGGAAAAATGGATATCCTTCGGTATCCACTTATGATTTTGCTATACAAGAAAGAGAAGCAGATTTAGCCATTGCAACATTTGGACGTGCCATGTGGGTATTAGATGACATTCGCCCTTTACGAAAATTAGCAAAAAACAAAGGCGAAGTCACTGACTTCTTTATATCTGCACCTCCATCAAGCATTAATGCAACTTATAAAAATTCATCTTACGAGTGGAGCACATGGGGAATGTATGATGGTGAAAATAGACCAGGTGGATATCCCGTATCTATATTTTTAATGGATTCAATTAAAAGTGTAAAAGTTCAAATCAAAGACGCAAACGATAAAGATATTAGAAACTTAACTTTTAAAGTGGATTCGGGCTTAACAAAAAATTATTGGAGATATGAGCAAAAAGGAACGCGCGGTGCTGGTATGCCAAAATTAGGAGCTGCCGGCGGAGGTGGACGAAGAATGATGTTTAATCCAAGTGCAGGAGGAGAGGAAGATAGAGAATACAGAGGAAGAGCTGTTTTAGCTGGAAAATATAAATTAATTGTTACTGCTAAAAATAAGAAAGATTCTATCTGGTTGGAAGTGAAGGACGATGTTAGAGTGACCAATAAAACGGAGATTGTAAAAAAACAAGACGAAATGATGGCAAAGTTTCAGCCAAGCGCGGATAAGTTAAACATGGTGATGGATCAGTTGGATGAAGTAGATGCTTTATTATTACAATTGACAGCTGAATGGAAGGATAAAAAAGACAAAGGATTAGATACATTGAATAAAACGCATAAAAAAGTAGCCGCAAGTGCTAAAAAATTACGTGAATTTATCTCAGGTAAACCTCAAGAGAAGCAAGGATATGGAACAGTGGATGTCATTACACCAATGTCAACTATTAGAGCTGCGACCATGTTAATTATTGGTAAAAATACCATCCCTGGTGAGCAAGAAGAACAAAAATTAAAAGATGCGGAGGCGGCAATCCAAACTGTGGTGGCAAAAGCAAATGCGTTCTTTGCAAATGAATGGGCTTCCTTTAGAAAATTAGTAGAAGCAACCCCTATTAAAAAATTCAAGGATTACGAAGTCATTAAATAATTTTATCAACGACCCCTTCCCAAACAGGAGGGGTCGTTTTTTTAATCTCTATTTATATTAATAATTAATACACATGAAAAAAATATTTTTATTTGCCACACTGATTACAGGTTTATTTAGCAGTATTGCGGTGATGGCGCAAAAGAAAAAAGCAGTTGCAGTAAATCCTACGCCTCAAGTAAGTTTAGCAAAGGATCCAATTATTAAGGAGCAATCCTTTCGTTTATTAGGACCCTTCAGAGGCGGAAGAGCAGCAGCTGGTGTTGGTTCCTATTCTGATGTAAATACATTTTATATGGGTGCCACTGGGGGTGGTGTATGGAAAACAATAGATGCGGGAAATAACTGGAAAAATATTTCAGACGGTTATTTTGGTGGTTCTATTGGTGCTATTGCGATAGCGCCATCCAATGAATCTGTGATATATGTTGGCGAAGGGGAAAACTCAATGCGTGGTAATGTGAGTGAAGGTTTAGATGGAATGTGGAAATCAATTGACGATGGTAGAACTTGGAAAAATATTGGATTAAAAGAAGCAAGACATATTGTACGACTTATTGTGCATCCTAAAAATCCAGATATTGTTTGGGCTGCAGTGATGGGTCATTTATTTGGACCCAATGAAACAAGAGGTGTATTTAAAAGTATCGATGGTGGACAAACATGGAAAAAAGTATTGTATGTAAATCCGCAAACTGGGGCAAGTGATTTAATTATCGACCCCACTAATCCTGAAACTTTATATGCAGGTACTTGGCAATTAATTCGCACACCTTATAGTTTAGAAAGTGGTGGCGAAGGTTCTGGTTTATATAAAAGTATTGATGGTGGTGAAACTTGGAACTCCATTAAATCCAATAAAGGGTTCCCTAAAGGGGTATGGGGTATTACAGGTATAGCTGTAGCAAAATCAAATCCTGATAAGTTGTATGCAATCATTGAAAATGCAAAAGGAGGATTATATATGTCGGAGA
>CAJBLA010000298.1 GCA_903953815.1 uncultured Bacteroidota bacterium
AAGATTGGTTATTACAAATCAGCAGAGATCGCACAAAAAGCACATAAGGAAGGAACCACATTAAAAGAAATGGCGGTGAAATTAGGTTATGTTACCCCTGAAGAATTTGATGCGTGGGTCATCCCTAAAGATATGGTCGGGTTGTAGTTTAATACTTATTCATTCTTTTTAACGATCAAAGAGAATGAATACTGTTTCGAACGAACATTTGAGCGAAGCGATTGAGAGAGAGAAATACGTATTTATTCTCTAATCGTTAAAATATACAACCAACTATTAATGAACGCGCTCTCCATTCAAATAAGTACGCTTCACTTTTATTTGTAAAATACTATCCGCCGACACAATCATTAAATTTTTATCAAGGATAATAAAATCAGCTTTCTTACCTACCTCTAAGGAGCCCACTTGT
Source organism: uncultured Bacteroidota bacterium (assembly GCA_903953815.1). Lineage (GTDB taxonomy): Bacteria > Bacteroidota > Bacteroidia > Chitinophagales > Chitinophagaceae > Sediminibacterium. The sequence goes on from CAJBLA010000298.1 coordinate 413, forward strand.
TTTTCCATGCGATTTGCTTTAGCAGCCCAAATAGTCATACCTCGAATGGTTTGTTCTCTTGTCAAAGCATTTTCCATTTGAAAACCGCCCGCAGGAAAACCTTTACTATCCTGCCTTGCCACTGCTGCTAAAAATGTTTTAAATGGATTAATTTCTTCTACAGGAAAATCCGTTCCCAAAGGAAGCCATCCGTTTTCATCTAACAATTGTTTGAAAGCATAGCCTCCTTTTAATCTTTCCGCACCTAATCTATCCCCTGCCCAATACATATCACTGGTCGCATGCGTTGGCTGCACCGAAGGCACAATACTATTCTCTCCAAACAAATGAAAATCGGCAGGATGAATAATTTGTGCATGTTCTATTCTCCAACGTTTGTCATTCTTCCCTTTTAAATATTTCGCATACACATTTAATATGGTACGATTTGCACTATCCCCAATCGCATGCGTACACATTTGAAAATCGGTATTAATTAATTGCGCAGCCAATGAATCAAAATGTGCTTGACTACTTAATAAAAAGCCCGACCAGCCTGCTTTATCAGTATAGTGTTGTAACAAGCAAGCACCCCTACTTCCGAGTGCGCCATCGCTATATACTTTGATCCCTTTCACTGATAAACGATCAGTGACATACCCGCCATCGGTATAATATTTTGAAAGATAGGATTCCGGTTTGTCACTTAACATCACATACAAACGCATTTTTAAATCATTACTTTTTTGCAACGCATCTACTTGATCAATATCAGCTGGACTTAACCCACAATCAGTAATGGTCGTTAATCCTGTTGCAAAACAATTTTGCTGGGCGCTGATTAACCAATTTTTATAATCCTCCTTGGTAACAGGGGGCATTATTTTATCAACCACACTTACTGCATTATCTACAAGCAATCCAGTTAATTTTCCATCTAGGGTTAAAAACTGTCCGCCTTCCATGGTTTGACCTGGCTTTACTCCTGCTAACTTTAATGCAAAGTCATTGGCAATACTTGCATGCCCATCTACTCTTTCTAATATGACAGGTCGATCCGGAAATAATTCATTTAACAACGCATTGGTCGGAAATTGTTTGCTCGGAAAACGGTTCTGATCCCAGCCTCTTCCTTTGATCCAACCCGTTCCAGGATGCTTCGCTGCAAAGTCTTTCACGCGAGCAATAGCTTCGTCCCAAGTAGGCACAAACATTAAATCTACTGTGTATAGGGATTGTCCATATCCTAAAAAATGCGCATGCGCATCAATAAAACCTGGGTAAACACTTGCGCCATTTGCATTAACAACGCTATCCGACTTATACTCTTTTAAGATATCATCATTATTACCAATCGCAACAATTTTACCATCCTGAATGGCCATGGCTTCTGCGACACTAAATTCATTGTTGACCGTAAAAATTTGTGCATGATGCACAATTAAATCGACCCTTTGATTAATGCATGAGCTCAATAAAAATACAATTGCAATTGCTAATAAATGTCGCATAGTAATAGTTTGAGAAATAAAAATAACTAAAATAAAAGGAAGAAACTACAAAATAGGATAAACGAACTCCTTATTAATTTAACAACTCACAAGGCTTTAAGCCGGTATGTTTTTTAAAGGCCGCGGAAAAGTGAGAGATGGAAGAATAGCCCAATAACGCGGATACATCTGTGACACTTAACGCTTTTTCATACAACAAATACTTTGCGTGCTCCATTCTTTGTTGTTGGTAAAAATCAAATATGGTCGTGCCAAAAACCTCTTTAAACCCCTTCTTTAAATAACACTCATTCATGGCCACCTTACGGCTCAATTCCTTAATGGTAATAGGATCACCAATATGTTGCAATAAAAATTCACGTGCCTGATATATACTTTCAGTGCCACGCTCATCTGCTAAAAATTTACAAGAAAACACAGCGTCTTTTTCTTCCACAACATGCTCCAAGCTGTACACCAGTAATTCATGCACTTTTGCATTTACAAATATATTTTCAAGCGAACCTGTATAACTATGATTTAACAAAGCATCCAAAGTGGCACGCTTTTTTATACTCAATTGAAATGTTTTAGAAAAATTATCTGGATACTTAAAAGCCAATAAATCATCTTTTTTATTATTTAATTTTACATGATGTACAAACTGATGTAAAAAAGTGGAAGTAAAATGAAATGAAAAAACGTCAATCGTACGCAAAGGGCCTGAACAATCAGTGGTCGGTATTTGATTACAGGTGCCGCATAATTTATTTTCACAATATCTGTTACCAGAAATGCAAAATCGCAATTCTAAATAGTTATCCTTGGGTGTACTAGCATTATAGTGATATACAAACATGCCGGTATCCTCCGCCGCCCAACTATCCTGTGCTGCATAGCGACGAATGTGGTATTGGGTGGAACCGGGGATGCGCTGCTCCTTGGAATACAACAAGGCCATCCCATCAAATCCATGGGGTGCATTTACTTGTTTTAATATTTCATGGGATACTGTCATAAAAGCAAAATTAAGGCATTAAAAGTAAAGCAACTATTGAAGGCCAAAATCTGACGCAAAAATGACTAAAAAAAGGGGTCATTTTTAGGCTAAAAAACTATGCACAAAATGGCGAAAATGGGGATAACTAAATTGGGGCTAAAACAGGCTTTAAACCCTTAATTTTCTTAAGTTTGTATGCATTCGGGATGCCTATAAAAACAAAATAATTTTAACCATTTTATGTCAGAAGATTTACAGTCAAGCGAATCAGCAGAAAACAAGAATTACGGTGCCGATAGTATCCAGGTTTTAGAGGGATTGGAAGCCGTTCGAAAAAGACCTGCTATGTATATTGGCGATGTGGGCTCAAAAGGCTTACACCACCTTGTATATGAGGTAGTTGACAACTCCATTGATGAGGCATTGGCCGGCTATTGCTCTCATATCGAGGTGGCCATACATGAAGATAATTCCATCAGCGTTCAAGATAATGGTCGTGGTATTCCAACAGCAATGCACACCAAGGAGAAAAAATCCGCTTTGGAAGTGGTGATGACCGTGTTACACGCTGGAGGTAAATTTGATAAAAATACCTATAAGGTATCTGGCGGTTTGCACGGTGTGGGTGTAAGTTGCGTAAATGCACTTAGTACCAAATTGTTGGTAACCGTTGAAAGAGAAGGTAAAATATTTGAACAAGAATATAGCATTGGTATCCCCAAATATGCGGTAAGAGAATCAGGAACAAGTGACAAAACAGGAACCCGCGTTCATTTCTGGCCTGACTTAAGCATCTTTCAAGAGTCAGTTTATAAAAGAGAGATTTTAGAAGGTCGTTTACGTGAACTTTCCTATTTGAATAAAAGAATCAGCATTACATTAACAGACCACAGAGAATTAGATGATACAGGCGTTGCTTATAAAAATAATTTTTATAGCGAAGGGGGTATTGTTGAGTTTGTACAAATGTTAGATAAGAATGGTAATCGTAATCCGATTATTGCACAACCTTTGTATGTAGAAGGTTTAGATGAAGCATCTAATGTAATGGTTGAAGTGGCATTGACCTACAATGACGATTTTAAAGAGAATATATTTTCTTATGTAAATAATATTAATACGATCGAAGGTGGAACGCACGTTACAGGATTTAGAACTGCACTCACCCGCGTATTTAAAAGTTACGGCGATAAGGAAGGTTTGTTTGAAAGAGCAAAAGTAACAGTGGAAGGAGATGATTTCAGAGAAGGCTTAAGTGCTATTATTTCTGTGAAAGTGCCTGAACCTCAATTTGAAGGTCAAACAAAAACCAAATTAGGAAATAGTGAAGTGAGTGGTGTGGTTCAAACTACCGTTTCTAGGGTATTAGAAGCTTATTTAGAAGAAAATCCGAAAGAAGCGAAGTATGTAATCTCAAAAATAATTTTAGCGGCCCAAGCCCGTGTAGCTGCTAAAAAAGCACGCGACATGGTGCAACGCAAAACGGTACTTACGGGTGGCGGTCTTCCAGGAAAGTTGGCGGATTGTTCAGATAGGGATCCAGAAAGATGTGAGCTTTACTTAGTCGAAGGAGATTCGGCGGGAGGTACTGCAAAACAAGGACGTGATCGTGGCTATCAAGCTATTTTACCATTACGTGGTAAAATATTGAACGTTGAAAAAGCAATGGAACATAAAATTTACGAGAATGAAGAGATTCGTAATATGTATACTGCACTTGGTGTAACCGTTGGTACTGCTGAAGATCCAAAGGCCTTAAATATTGCAAAACTTCGTTATCATAAATTAATTATTATGACCGATGCCGATGTGGATGGTTCTCATATCGCCACATTAATTTTAACTTTCATCTTTAGATATATGAAAGAGTTAGTGCAAAATGGCTATGTATACATTGCACAACCTCCTTTATACTTGGTGAAAAAAGGCAAGGATCAGGAATATGCTTATAGCGAAGAACAAAGAAAAGCGTTGGTTACAAAAATTGGAGGTGGAAAAGATGATTCAGTAACTATCCAACGATATAAAGGTTTGGGAGAAATGAACGCAGACCAATTATGGGAAACGACCATGGATCCATCCAGAAGAACCTTGAAACAAGTGACCATTGAGAGCGTAGCTGAAGCGGATCGTATTTTTAGTATGCTGATGGGTGATGAAGTGGCTCCAAGAAGGGAATTCATTGAATCACACGCGAAATATGCTAAAATTGATGCCTAAAAGTTAGTATTAATACAATTTTTGGCCATTTTAACAAAAAACAGCCCTTGAACTTAAATGAATCACAATAAATAACCTACTTTCAATTAGAAACTTTCACTTTAAAATATATACAAAATGGACACTACAAAAATGATTAAAGCGTATTGCTTAAAAACAAAAGAAAAAAATGTACCAATGCATGATGCTGTCATCACAAAAACTGCAAAAGGCGGTTATATGGCAGGTGGCAATGATGGTAAAGGAAATAAAATGGCAGCAATCATGAGCGAAACAAACGCGCTTAAAGCTATTGCTGACGGAGTGGCTACAAAAGGATTCTAGTTTAACTGGATCTTTTTTACACAATTCCAATCTTATTTAAAAGCCGCACTCGATACATCGAGTGCGGCTTTTTCTATTTTATGCATTTAACGTATTCACTTATTTAACGCCCAATACGCCAGTATGTATTTTATTTAATAAACGATAACATTCACTCATCCCTTTGATATCCTTGATAATTAATATGAAATTTTTTCCCGCTTGTTTAAAATGGGCAGTATTCATAGATGTTTGGGCAAACAATAATAATTGTTTGAATGTATCACTTTCAAAATACGGCGCATCCGGACGATTAATAAAAAAGCACCTTACTGTTTCGTCTTTCAAAGTCATTTTTTCAAAACCTAATGCGATGGCTATTTTTCGGCACTTTACTGTCGTAAATAAATCTTCCACTGAATTAGGCATCGGACCAAATCGATCAATCATTTCCCCATGCAGCAAATCTAATTCTTCGTCATTTTCAGATTGATCCAATCTTGTATATAAGGAAAGTCGCTCTCCAATACTTTCCACATAAATATCTGGAATCATTATTTCCAAGTCAGTGTCAATCGTACAGTCTTGCACATAATCATCCTGCTTACTAATTTCTTCCTGGAACAATTCTTTAAAATCTGATCTTTTCAATTCTCTAACTGCTTCTGCTAAAATTTTCTGGTACATTTCAAATCCGATTTCGACCATAAATCCACTTTGTTCTCCCCCTAATAAATTACCTGCACCACGAATATCTAAATCGCGCATGGCAATTTGAAATCCACTACCTAGTTCACTAAACTGTTCTAAAGTTTGCAATCTTTTTCGGGAGTCATCAGGTAAAGTGCTAATGGGTGGCGCTAATAAATAGCAAAATGCTTTTTTATTGCTTCGCCCTACCCTTCCCCTTAATTGGTGCAAATCACTTAAGCCAAATTGATGTGCATTGTTAATGATGATGGTATTCACATTGGCAATATCCACGCCACTTTCCACAATATTCGTACACACCAACACATCATATCTTTTCTCAATAAAATCCAATATTTTTTCTTCCAATTGATGCCCTTCTAACTGACCGTGTGCGAATCCAATACTTAAATCAGGGCATAAACGCTGAATAATTGCGCACATTTCAGACAAGCCTTGTACGCGATTATGAATAAAAAATACCTGCCCCCCTCTTTCTGCTTCGTAATAAATAGCTTCACGAATTGTATCTTCATTAAACACCTGCACTTCCGTATGAATGGGCTGTCTATTTGCAGGTGGCGTATTAATAATACTTAAATCACGCGCGCCCATTAAACTAAAATGCAAGGTTCGTGGAATAGGTGTTGCAGTTAATGTTAAACAATCAACTGTCGCTCTTAATGTTTTTAATTTTTCTTTATGCCCTACACCAAACTTTTGTTCTTCATCAATAATCATTAAACCTAAGTCCTTAAACACCACATCCTTTCCTAAAATACCATGCGTCCCAACTAAAATATCCACCTTCCCTTGTTTTACTTTTTCAATGGTTTCCTTTTTTTGTGCAGCAGATTTAAACCTGTTTAAATAATCAACAGTGATAGGAAAATCCTTTAATCGATCCACAAAGGTTTTATAATGTTGAAATGCTAAAATAGTGGTGGGCACTAAAAGCGCTACTTGTTTTCCATCAATGGCCGCTTTAAATGCAGCCCTAACTGCTACTTCAGTTTTACCAAAACCCACATCACCACAAACCAATCTATCCATGGGCGAAGGCGTTTCCATATCCTTTTTTACATCGGCTATTGCCTTTGCTTGGTCCAAAGTTTCCTCGTAAATAAACGAGGCTTCTAATTCGTATTGCATGTAGTTATCCGGCGTAAATGCAAAGCCAGCTTGCGCCTTACGTTGTGCATATAACTTAATTAAATCAAATGCAATTTCCTTGACCTTAGCTTTAGTTTTGTCTTTTAACTTAACCCAAGCATCAGAACCTAACTTATTAATTTTTGGAGGCGCGCCTTCCTTCCCCGTATATTTTGAAATTTTATGTAGTGAATTAATATTCACATATAATATATCACTGTCCTTATAAATTATCCTCACCGCTTCCTGCATTAAACCATTCACGTCAATTTTTTGCAACCCACTATAAACACCAACGCCATGATCAATATGCGTAACATAATCTCCGGGCTGCATATCACGTAATGTTCTAAGTGTAATCGCCTTACTTTTACTATAGGCTTGCTTTACTTTGTATTTATGATAGCGTTGAAATATTTGATGATCCGTATAACAAACAATTTTATGATCATGATCTATGAATCCTTCGTGAATATTTTTAACAATGGGCGTAAATTGTATTTCCGTTTTCAAGTCTGTGAAAATAGCATGCAAACGCTCCAACTGCTTGGCTTGCTCTGCAAAAATAAATAAGGCATAGCCTTTTTTCTCAAGCTCCTGCAGGTTGGCAATCAATAATTGAAATTGTCGATTAAAGCTAGGCTGCACTTGGGTGTTAAATGAAATAACCTCCTTTGAAATATTTGCTTGAAACCCCCATTCTATGATGATGCTATTCAATAAAGAAGTTTCCGCGTTCTCCACCGTATCAAAATCATCTAATTGGGTATGTTTGATATGCGCATCGCCCAATTCAATGGGTTTATTATTTGACGTATGTGTTAAAAAGTCATTCAAGGATTCCCATTGATCCATGCCACGTTGCTTAATTACATTCCAATCCTTCATCCAAAGAATCGTATTATTATTCATGAAGTCAATGAGTGGAATTTTTTCAGTATCCTCAAATTGGGTAGTTACATTTGGAATGATATTGACTTGCAATAATTTACGTTCACTTAATTGTGTTGCAGGATCAAACAAGCGTATACTATCCACTTCCTCGCCAAACAATTCAATACGATACGGCTTTTCATTACCAAAAGAATAAATATCAAAAATGCCGCCTCTTAAAGCAAATTGACCCGGCTCATACACAAAATCGGTACGTTCAAAACCATAATCAATAAATTGCTGCATCATAGCATTCAAATCAATACTATCATTGGTTTTAATTTGAATGATATTTTTTTGTAGCGTCTTTGGAAGTATTACTTTTTCAAAAAGTGCTTCAGGATAAGTCACAATAATTTTTTTATTGCCGCCCATTGAAATTTTAGTCAACGCTTCGGTTCGCAACATCACATGCGATGGATTTAAAAAATTAAAATTGTGGGGTGTTTTAAAAGAGGATGGGAAATAAAATAAATCCATTGCCTCTGTCACACTTTCAATAGAATTAAAAAAATAGGCGGCTTCTTCGGCATCATTCAATACGACAATATGATTCCACTGATTTGTTTTTTCATGCGTAAAAATAGTTTGTAAAACAAAAGCGGCTGAAGATCCATTCAAATGTTGCAGAAAAATTTGAAAAGGAATTTTTTGTGTCTCGGACATAGCTATCCTGTCCGCCAAAGAATTTAGGAGGGGGGATACATTAAACCGTTCAAACAAGGATTGCTCATTCATACATCACCCTACAAAGATACTATTTCAATACTAATAACTTGCTTTGGCGCTAATAATTACTTCCATAGGCACAAAGGTTCCCGCTACAACTTGCACTATGCCTATTTCATTTAGTTGGTTAAAACTAGTTGCATAATACCCTTTTTCATAGCCGACAAAAATGCTATACCTGCCTGGAACTAAATTTACTTTAAAGTGGCCCAATGAATCAGTAGTATAGCTCCCAAGTAATTTAGTGCTTGGCAGATTAAATATATTACCGCTTATTTGACCTGCAGATTGAATGTTCGTTGGTTCAAAAACATAGAGCTGTGTTGCATATCCAATACCCTTTGAAAAAGGCTTTCCTTTTTGCGGCATTGAATTGCCTTTTTGTTCAAAAACCTGACCTTGAATACCTTGCGCTACTTGCGCTTTTGATTGCTTATTGACTGCAAAACATCCCAAAAATAATCCAGACATTAGCATTAGACCAAAAGTAGTTGCGTAAACACTTTTCATTGCATGTGCATTTGTTTAAAGTTACAACAAAATTTAAACAGATTTACAAACAACTATTAGCAAAAAGCAACTATGAATAAGGCCTTATAAATCAGGTAAATTGCCAAAAAATAGATAATAAATTGTAATTTCGAATACTCCTCTTAAAGGTTTTATAAAAATACGCGCATGAGAAAATGGCAAATTTGTTTATTGGTTTCATTTATTTTTTTTCAACAAATAAATGCACAGGTTCAAACTAAAAAATTGATATTGTTGAGTACGGCAAAATCTTTAGATATTGAATCCCGCGCTTCCTATTCAGAAGCTTTAATCAAAGCCAAGGAAAAAAGATGGCCCTTATTTTATCAAGCCGGCAATAGTCGTCGTTCCTTAATGGGCATTGATGCAGCTGGCCTGCCCATTTATTATACAAGTTTTGCAGATCCTATTCCTGCAATCACAGTCAATACCAATAAACTTTGGCCGACCGGAGCTAACGGATTTAATTTAACTGGCGAAAACGATAGCTTAACCAATACGTTCGGTGTTTGGGATCAAGGTGCTGTGCGCACTACACACAATGAACTGAAAAATAGAATTGTACAAAAAGACAACGCCACTACTGCCTATGAACATGGTACGCATGTGTTTGGCACTATTATGAGTAAAGGATTAAATCCATTAGCAAAAGGAATGTCCTATAATTTAAAGGGGGCCTATTCCTATGACTGGAATAATGACAATAGTGAAATGTCTGCAGCAGCAGCAAATGGAATGCTCATTTCCAATCATTCTTATGGAATCTTAAGTGGTTGGGATCAAAACAGTGATTCATCAGATCGTTGGGAATTTAATGGCAAGTTCACTGAAAAGGAAGACTTTAAATTTGGACTTTACAATTATGAGGCAATGATCCATGATTCTGTTATGTATAATGCGCCTTTTTATTTAGTTGTAAAGGCTGCAGGAAATAATCATGGAAGTACTGGCCCTAAAGTGGGTGATCCTTATTGGAGAAGAGACGCCAATGGAAAAATGTATAATGCAGGCGGAAGGCCGGATAGCTTAAGTAGCAATGATGGTTATGAAACTTTATCTTCGGATATCAATGCCAAAAATTTATTAATTGTTGGTGCCGTTTATGGTTTGTCAAGCCCCTATACCAAAAAGGAAGATGTCGTGATGTCCTCATTTAGTAGTTGGGGTCCTACGGATGACGGAAGAATTAAACCCGATATTGTAGCGGATGGGGTCTCTGTTTTTTCAACTACTGCTGATCATGATTCAAGTTACGGTTACAAGAACGGAACATCGATGGCTACACCAAATGCTGCCGGCTCCTTATTATTATTACAAGAGCTAAGCCAACAATTAAGTCCGAAAAAGTTTTTGCGATCAACCACGGTGAAAGCTTTGGCGATACATACAGCAAATGAAGCAGGACCCAACCCCGGACCAGATTACAAATTTGGTTGGGGATTACTTAATATGTTTGATGCTGCCACCGTTTTAAAAAACGCATTAACGACAAAAAATAGCAATGCAAGTTCGGACTTGGTGTATGAAAACACATTAAATAATCTGGACTCCACTACCTATACCATAATTGCTTCTGGTAAAAAACCAGTAAAGGCCAGTATTGTATGGAACGATGTAAAAGGAATTGCTAAAAGTACATTAAATGATACCACCCCTCAGTTGGTGAATGACTTGGACTTGACTATCACTCAGGGTACCAAAATCACTAATTCATGGAAATTAAACCCACAAACTCCTGCTAGTGCAGCTTTCAAAGGCGATAATGTTTTAGACAACGTTGAAAAAGTAGAAATTGATACCACATTAGTAGGTAAAAGCTATTTGATTAAAGTTAAGCATAAGCGTAATTTGGAGAGAGGACAACAACCTTATTCATTAGTTATTAGTGGTGCTGGTGGTGTAGCTTATTGTGCATCCACTGCAAGTTCCAGTGCCGGAAGTAAAATAGACAGCATAAGCCTCAATAATATCCAATTTGTACCAGCTACCAATAAGGATTATGTAGATAACACTAATTTATTCATCAACGGCGAACCCAATAGCGCGCTCAATTTATTTTTAAAACTAGGAAGTGCGGATGCAACCAATAATACACGCTTTGTAAAAACCTTTATTGACTATAATAGCAATGGCACATTTGAAACAAATGAATTAGTCAATACAAGTGCAGGAATCACTAATAGTAATTATTCTGCAAGCATCAGCTTACCTGACACCTTACAACTTGGTCGCTTAATAAAATTAAGAATTGTGGTCATGGAAACAAGTAGTAGTGCCAATGTATTAGCTTGTGGCACTTATACAAATGGAGAAACACAGGATTATACTTTAAGAATCATCAACCCGTCCAGCGATTTACAAATGTCAGATTTGGTAAGTCCTCAGAATGCAGCTTGTAAAAAATCTGTTCAATACGTCACCGTAAAAGTGACCAACAATGGTACAACCCAACAAAAAAACTTTCCACTTAGTTTATTGGTAACAAAAGGCGCTAACACTATTTTAAATATCAATGAAACTTTTAATGGTCGATTGGAAGCGGGAGAGTCTATGAATTACACCTTCCAACAACCGATCAATTTAGAAGCAGCTACTAAATATTCTTTTACGGCAACTGTTTCCTCTACCAATGATCAACAAAAAGAAAATAACACTTTAATTACAGCATTAACTACGGCTGATAATGCATTAGCACCTACTGGTAGCGCAATCAATTGTAACAATAGTTTAAAGCTTACGGTAAATTCACCAGTAGCTGGAAAAAGTTACATTTGGTATGATAGTGCAAACTTAGTAACACCCATTGCAGCGGGAACTAATATCACTGCTACATCAACCAAAAGCAATTTATATTTAACACATGGGTTCCAAGGATTTGTTGGACCTGCCCACAATACCACATTGGGTGCAGGTGGTTACAATAATTTCAAGGGCAACTACATGAAGGTGACTACTGGTACGCCAATGACTATTAATACAGTAAAATTATATACTGCGAATGCGGGAAAAATTAAATTTGAATTGATGTTCATGGCCACCGACACCACTTACTATCCAGGACTATCTCAATTTGTTACCGTAAATGCTGCGGCAAGTTCCCCAAGTCCAAGTGCTGGTGCTTCCAATTACGTAGCTGGCGATTCTGGTAGAATTTACGAGCTTAATTTTAAACTAAGTGTTGCAGGTAATTACTATATCGTTGCTACTTGTGATAGTACTGCTAGCTTATACCGTAACAACGCAGTTACAACAAACCCATATCCGATTGGACCAAATAAAGTGTTCAGCTATACGGGCAATAGCGTTACTCCTGCTACTGGAAATTTCCAAAACTTTTTCTACTTTTTTTATAACACACAAATTAGTACGAGTGACTGCGACAGCCCCCCTACTACAATTCCTGTAAATATAATAAGTGCCCCAACGTTTAAATTGCAAGGCGATAGCTTAACTGCCACTGCAGCTACTTCCTACCAATGGTATATGAATGACGAATTTTTAAATGGCGCTACTAGTCAGGTTTACAAGCCAACAAAAAATGCAATTTATAAAGTAATGGCAAATACAAATGGGTGCCAAATACTATCTGAAAACAAACTTGTTTTAGTAAGAGACAATAGCGGCAATATCATCACTAATATTGTAGAAGGTTCTGCGAAGGATATTAATTTAAGAATAACTTCCACTGATTATATTGAAAATTTAATC
>CAJBLA010000299.1 GCA_903953815.1 uncultured Bacteroidota bacterium
ATTTAAATAGCAATACTTTGAAAAAATATTTTTTACAAATAGTCGTTACTTCGTTTTGTTTATTTATATTTTCCTTCACACAAGGACAGCAAAAAAAAGCCCAACCCAATATCATTTATATTTATGCGGATGATTTGGGATATGGAGAATTAGGCTCCTACGGACAAAAGAAAATTAAAACGCCCTACTTGGATCAAATGGCCAGAGAAGGCATTCGCTTTACCCAACATTATAGTAGTGCGCCAGTATGTGCACCATCCCGTTGTATGTTGATGACAGGTAAAAATCCTGGTCATACTTATATTAGAGGTAATTATGAATTAGGTGGATTTGCAGATAATGAAGAAGGGGGGCAGATGCCTTTGCATGAAGGTGCATATACCATGGCAAAAATGTTGAAAGAAAGAGGGTATGCAACTGCATTAGTTGGGAAGTGGGGTTTGGGTGTAACTGGAACTACTGGCACGCCATTAAAGCAAGGCTTTGATTATTATTATGGCTATTTGGATCAAAAGCAAGCGCATAATTATTACCCTACTCATTTATGGGAGAATGATCATTGGGATACTTTAAATAATCCTTTTATCAATGTGCATTCTTCCATCAATCCTGCCACTGCAACGGATGCTGATTTTGAAAAATACCGTGGCAAGAATTATGCACCAGCAAAAATGACGGAAAAGGCTTTAGGTTTTATTGAAAAAAATAAAAGCAAGGCATTTTTTCTTTACCTCCCTTATACCATTCCACATTTATCATTACAAGCGCCTGCTGAATATGTACAAAAGTATATTGGACAATTTGATGAGCAGCCTTATTATGGCGATAAAGGATATGCGCCTAATAAATATCCTTTAAGTACCTATGCAGCAATGATTAGTTTTTTGGATGCGCAAGTGGGTATCATCATGCAAAAGATAAAGGCCTTGGGTTTAGATGAGAATACCATTATTATGTTTTCTAGTGACAATGGCGCTACTTTTTCAGCTGGAGTAGATGCAAAGTTCTTTAATAGTGTAAGTGGCTTTAGGGGCCTTAAAATGGAAGTGTATGAGGGTGGTATTCGTGTTCCCTTTATTGCAAGATGGCCCGGAAAAATAAAGGAGAATACGACTTCTGATTTGTTGTCAGTACAGTATGATATTATGCCGACCTTGGCCGATTTAACAGGTAAGCCATTGAAGGATATGGATGGGGTTTCCATATTGCCCACTTTATTAAGTAAGCAAGTGCCTCAAACAAAACATGAATTCATGTATTTTGAATACCCTGAAAATGGGGGACAAATAGCTGTTCGAATTGGCAACTGGAAAGGCGTTCGAATGAATGTGCGAAAAAACCCAACAGGCAATTGGGAACTTTATGATATAGCGAAGGATCCGTTTGAAAAAAATAATGTTGCACTGGCTAATCCAGCAGTCATTGATCAAATGAAATCAATTGCCAAGCAGCAACATATGCACCCACAAGTATTGGATTGGGAATTTATAGATCCTAAAATTAAAAAGGCGAATACCAATTAAAAAAAACACCCTCCGCTTGCGCAAAGGGTGTTTGAAATTATATGTTGTCAACAGAAATTTAATAGGCTTAATGTAAAGCTTATTATTATGACACTTAATTAATCGTTTGCTCCGTAATTTTTCCGGTAGCTTTATTTTTTAATATTAATTTTTTAGCACCATAGTGGGTCATTTCTTCTTTCACTAAATAATGCTCCGCATCATATTCCACCAAATGACTTTCCTTAGTTAATCCAGTTTTGCCTCTCCAAATATCTAATTGAACAGGTTCCCATAATTTTGTTTTGGCTGATTTGTAAGCGGCATCCAAAATTGCGTTCACCACATACCCATCATAAAAAGTTTCCTTAGGTGCAACCCCTTTTTCCATGGAGTTAAACATATCCATAAACATATGGTTGTAACCTAATTCATTTAATTCATCACCTACAGGGAATAACCAGCCACTATTGCTTTCAGATTTTTCTGAAATATAATCACCGCCTTTACCTGTCGTGAACATTTCAAATCCTGTTCTTAAAAAACTATTGATCCAAATAGTACCTTCTGTACCCATTACTTCATCTCTTAAGTCCAAGCCACCCCTAAAGGTCCAGCTTACTTCAAATTGTCCAATGGCACCATTTTCGTATTTCACTAAGCCAATCGCATGATCCTCGGCGTCAATAGGTTTTACTTGTGTATCTGCCCAGCACATTACTTCAATAGGTTTGATATCCTTACCAATATAACTACGTGAAATTTCAACGCAATGACATCCTAAATCTAAAATACAACCACCACCTGCTTGTTCAATATCCCAAAACCAATCACTGTGTGGGCCAGGGTGGGTTTCACGGGACTTTGCCCATAAAATACGGCCTACTGCACCTTCCTTTACACTTTGTTGCGCTTTAATAAATTTAGGGGTATACACTAAGTCCTCTAAGTAGCCGTTAAAAATACCCGCTTCTTCCACTGCAATCAACATTCTTTTGGCTTCTTCACTATTGCGGCCTAATGGCTTAGTGGTCATCACTGCTTTTTTATGTTTGCAACAAAGCATTACGGCAATTTCATGAATATTATTTGGCAGGGCAATACATACCACATCCACATCAGGATGGCTGATAGCGGCTTCCATGTCGGTGGTCCAATGTGCACAATTGTAATCGGCAGCAAATTTAGTAGCCGACTCCTCGCGTCGCGCATAAATACTTACCACTTTGTCCTTACTACGGTATCCTTGTAAAGCATCGGCATAAAATCTGCCAATAAATCCTGCTCCTAACATCGCAATTCTCATCTTACATCGTTTTTTATATGATTAATTTATTTTTCTTTCTTTAATTCTTTACTTTTTTGTGACTTTGAAAAATCACTATTTATTTTTTACAATAATTTAATTCGAAATACTGGCTTCCTTTTTCTCATTAAAAAATAAAATAAAAGCGATTAATACCGCACCAGCGATAGCTGCAGGGATTAGCCAAATGGTTGTCCAATTGTGTTGCACTGCGCCTGCAACTACATCCGTTATTTTATTTTGATCCACTACGTAGCCACTGTATTTGGTTCCTATAAACATTCCAACGCCATAGGTGGCAAAGGTAAATAATCCTTGTGCAGCATTTTTAATTTTTTCTCCTGCTTTTTTCTCGGTGTACATATAACCTGTTACAAAAAAGAAGTCATAACATATACCGTGTAAAATAATACCTGCATATAACATCCAACTTGAATCCATGTTACCATAAGCAAAAAATACATAACGCAATAGCCATGCCGTTACACCTAATATCAACATATTTTTTACCCCAATACGATTAAACATAAAAGGGATCGCTAAAATAAATATAGCTTCAGATACCTGACCTAAAGTCATTTTTCCTGCTGCGTTTTCTAATCCAATTTCATTTAAAAATGGATTGGCAAATCCATAATAAAAAGATAAGGGGATACATATTAAAATAGCTGAAATGAAAAAGACAAAGAAAGATCTTGTTTTAAATAGTACAAAAGCATCGGTTCCTAAAATAGCTAAAGCATTTGCTTTTGCACCTTTCCCTTTCGGTGGGGTGTTGGGTAATGCAAAACTTAATAATCCAAGTAAAATGGAAACGCCAGCTGCTACCTGAAAAGTGCCAGCTGTTTTTTCAATACCTAATTGACTAATGATTAATCCTGCAGCAATCCAACCTAGTGTGCCAAATACACGAATCCAAGGGAATTGTTTTCCTGCATCTGTCATTTGTGCAAATGCCACACTGTTACTTAATGCGATAGTTGGCATATACAATAATGAGTAAACTAAAATAACCCAATAAAAACTATCGTTGTTTACTTGTGTTGCATAGTAGAGTAGAGCAGCCCCAAGTAAATGCAATACACCCATAATTTTTTGTGCTGCAAAAAATCGATCTGCAATCATTCCAACAAAAAAAGGGCTTATTATTGTTGCAATGGCACCTGCACTGTAGGCGGCACCAATATTCATGCCTGATGACTTTAATACCTCACCCATATAAGTTCCCATAGTTACATACCATGCACCCCAGATGTAATATTGTAAAAACATCATAGAAGATAATAGTACACTGATTTTTGTTTTCATAGGTTGGTTTTAAGCGAATTCAATATACAAAAATTTAGCAAATTAAGCTATGAAAATGACCAAAAATAACTAACAAATAAGCCTACTAATTTATATATAGTAGGCTTATCGAATTAATTGGATAAATAATAAGGAGGGGTCTCTATTTTTAGTGAAATTAATTTAACAAGCAACAAGTGCTTGTAAAATATCCGCTAAAATATCTTCTCTATGTTCTAGTCCCGCAGAAATACGAATTAAGCCTGGTGTAATACTCACTGCTTGGCGTTCTGCTTCTGATAATTTGGCATGGGTGGTACTTGCAGGGTGAGATGCAATACTTCGTGTATCGCCAAGGTTGGCGGTAAGGGATAACATTTTTAATGCATTAAGAAATGTTTGGCCAGCTTCAATGCCTCCTTTTAATTCAAAGCATACAATACCACCACCACTTTTCATTTGCTTTTTTGCAATTGCAACATGCGGATGGGAATTTAAGAAAGGATATTTTACAAAATTGATTTTACTATTTCCTTCAAGCTGTTCTGCAATAAATAAAGCGTTGCTTGCGTGTCTTTCCATTCTTACTTCTAAAGTTTCTAAACTCTTACTTAATACCCATGCATTAAATGGAGATAGGGAAGGTCCAGTGGAACGACAAAATAAATAAATGTCATGAATCAAATCTTTTCGACCAACAACAGCACCGCCTAATACACGACCCTGTCCATCAATCCATTTGGTTGCAGAGTGTACCACTAAGTCCGCACCTAAATCAATGGGTGTTTGCCCTATCGGTGTTGCAAAACAATTATCTACATTTAAAATAACATTGTGTTTTTTAGCAATGGCACTGATCATACTAATATCCACCACATCCAATCCTGGATTGGTAGGCGTTTCTAAATAAATCATTTTAGTTTGTGGCGTAATAGCTGCTTCCCACTCTGCTGCAGTTGCACTTGCACCCACATAGCTATAATCAATACCGTATTTGGGTAAGTATTTGGATATCACCGTATGCGTACTTCCAAAAATAGAATTGCAAGACAATAAATGATCTCCTTTTTTTAATAAGGCCATAAAGGAGCCAAAAACAGCACTCATACCGCTTGCTGTTGCAAAACCATCTTCTGCGTTTTCTAACACACATAAACGATCTACAAATTCTTGAACGCTAGGATTAGAAAAACGACTATAAATATTTGCATCCGTTTCATCTGCAAACGCAGCACGCATATCTTCCGCATTATCAAAAGTAAAACTACTAGTTAAAAACAAGGGGGAAGAATGTTCATGTTCATTGGTTTGAGGAACCCTGGTTCTGATTAATTTTGATTGATTATGTTTCATGCTACTTATATTAAATGTGATCTTACTTTATTTGATTTTTGCTTGTTGAAAAATGGTATTACAACATTTCAACGGTCCATGTAATTTTCGCACCAGCTGCGATTAAGGTAGCTGCTACGGAACAATATTTGTCTATCGAAAGCGCACATGCTTTTTCAGCTCTTTCTTTGGTCATGGTTCCTTTAAATTTAAAAATAACATGAATGGTTTCCCACAATGCAGGTTCTTTACCTACTTGACGTTCCCCATTAATGACCATTTCCAAAACTTCAATCGTTTCTTTTTGTTTCTTTAATATCATCACGATATCAACCCCACTGCATCCACCTAATGCACTTAATAATGCTTGCATTGGTCTAACACCATTGCCATGCCCGCCTTGGTCCACAGGAATATCCATGGTGATGGTTTGTCCAGTTTCATCGGTTGTAACAAATTGATAGTCGTCGTCAATTCGCTTCAAATTTATAGTTGCCATAGGTTAATGCTTGTTAGTAGTTAAGAAGTATAAAATTTGTACCTTTGGCAAAGGTAATTCAAATAGATACTTACTTAGCACTAGAATTCGAAAAAATGGGTCCAGCAATATATCAATATAATCAACCTTTTGCACTTGAATGTGGGGTCAGTTTGCCAAAGCTTAAAATAGCCTATCACACTTACGGGGAATATACGCCAGGTAAAAAAGTAGCATGGGTTTGCCATGCCTTAACGGCTAATTCAGAAGTGGTAGAATGGTGGAAGGGTTTGATAGGTGAGGGGGCCTTAATAAATCCGACTGATTACTTTATTGTTTGTGCAAATATCATTGGCTCCTGTTATGGATCCACTGGGCCTTTAAGCGTGGAAGATTTAGGTACAGAAATTAGTTTAAATAATTTCCCCACTTTGACCATTCGTGACATGGTGCAAGCGCATATTTTATTGCGCCAACATTTAGGGATTGAAAAGATCGATTTATTATTAGGTGGAAGTATGGGCGGCTACCAAGCATTAGAGTGGGCCATATTTGAACCCACTGTAATTAATAAAATGTTTTTGATTGCAACATCTCCTTCTGAAAGTGCATGGGGTGTAGCAGTTCATACGGCACAACGTTTGGCCATTGAAGCAGATTGTACTTGGAAGGAAGCAACACCGAATGCGGGCGCAAAGGGATTAAAAGCCGCACGCGCTATTGGTATGTTGACCTATCGCAACTATGGTATTTTCCAAGAAAAACAAACTGACGAGGATCCAGAAAAAATTGACAACTTTAAAGCATCTTCTTATATCGAATACCAAGGTGATAAATTAGTAAAGCGTTTTAATGCTTATAGTTATTGGTTATTAACTAAGTCCATGGATAGCCATCACTTAGCGCGTAAACGCGGCGGAGATTTAATTAAAACCTTAGGTACGATTCAAACGCCTACTTTTATAATGGGGATTAATAGCGATATTTTATGTCCATTGGATGAGCAGCGTTTTATGGAACAACATATGCCCAATGCAACATTGGTGGCCATTGATTCCTTATATGGACACGATGGATTTATTATTGAATCAGCACAAATTACCAAGCATTTAAGTGCTTGGCTCAATACACATTCTTAATTTAAAATTAATTTTATGGGTATCTGGAATCAATTTGGGGAGTATTTATTTATCAAAAAAAGAGACCCTAATCAACAACGCACCAAGTGGATGGGTTACATGCATGGCATGAATCGTATTTCATTATTCATGTTCATCATCGGATTACTAGTAATGTTATTTCGATTTGTGATTTTGCCCCTGCTTAAATAAAATTTATTTAAGTTCTTCCATGATGATCTGCGCAGCTACTTCACTGGCATTGTGTCCAGTCGTTAATATATTTTTTAAAGTAGTATAGTCGGTTCTAATTTGCTCCTGCACTGCTGTATTCGTTAGTAATTGGTTGAGTTCCGCTACTAGGTTTTTAGTGGTCAAATTTTCCTGTATCAATTCCTTCACCACCTCTTTGTCCATAATTAAATTCACCAAGGCAATGAATTTAATTTTCACAAATCTTTTGGCGAGCATTAATGTAATGCGATTGCCTTTGTAACAAACTACTTCAGGCACGTTCAATAAAGCTGTTTCAAGAGTTGCAGTGCCACTAGTGACCAGTGCTGCTTTGCTATGGTTTAAAATAGCGTAAGTATTATTTTTAACAATATGGACATTAGGTAAATTAGGCATCAATGCGTTGAACCAATCATCCGCTAATCCTGGGGCTTGTGCCACTGCAAAATGTTCATTAGGGAAATGTGCAGCCACGGATAACATCATGGGTAACATCTTTTCAATTTCTTGCTTTCTACTTCCAGGTAATAATGCAATCACCGCTTGCCCATTTAATTGGGGCAAAGGGTGGGGTAAATTCACTTGTGAAGCAAGCACTTGCATTAAAGGATGTCCCACATAATCTACGTCCCAATTCCAACGGTCCTTAAAATATTTTTTTTCAAAAGGGAGGATACATAATAAGCGATCTATGCTTGCACGCATGGCAGGGACCCTGTTTTCCTTCCAAGCCCAAACCTGTGGCGCAATAAAATAAATTACTTTCAACCCTTTTTGCTTAGCCCATTTGGCAATGCGTAAATTAAAACCAGGGTAATCAATACAGATTAAAACATCAGGTTGAAAATTCGAAATATCTTGTTTGCAAAAATTTATATTCTTTAGGATGGTGGGTAAATTCATCAACACTTCCACTAGTCCCATAAAGGCCAATGAGCGGTAATGCTTTACCACGTTTCCGCCAGCGGCTTGCATTAAATCACCACCCCAACATTGGATAACAGCAGCTGCATCCTTTGCTATGATGGATTTGATCAAATTAGATCCATGTAAATCACCGCTGGCTTCGCCCGCTATTATATAATATCGCATTTATAAAAACCATTTACATGCAATTGCAATAATTGCATAAATACAAGTGGTGAAAAATATTCCCTTCGCAGTTTTATCTGC
>CAJBLA010000300.1 GCA_903953815.1 uncultured Bacteroidota bacterium
CTTCTTTCAAATTGGCTGCTTTCATTTCATATTGTTGCATATAGGACCAAATGCGATCAGGCGCATCATGCACATGATGGATGGTTTCTTTTTCAGGCTCTTGATTCGGATATTTATATTCAATTTGATTTAAAGACGAAATTTCAATTCCCCCAATCGCATTTACACCAATAAATGAATAGCTATTTTCTGAAGCATGCGAATCGGTACTTTCTAATAAAATGGTATCACGAAAACGATCCCTTAACCGCAAGTAAATACCTACCGGCGTAAAAGTATCGGCTAACATTTTTGTTACTTCCGTTTGAATTACAATTTTTTTCATTTTTTCCTTTGGTCATTTATTAAAAAAACAAACCCCAACATTGCTGTTAGGGTTTATGTATAATTTGACAATATAGTTATGTCACTACAATACCCTAACGGATTTTGTATGCCACCACCATATATTGTTTGTTTTTATCATCTTATTGCAAATTTAAGGAAAATGCCTTTATAAATCCAAAAAAAGGTAAGGTTTACCCTATCAATTGTTAGTCAGGGATTAGCTGACTGTCCTTACAAAACTCCTTTGGTACTCGGCAACTGGTCACTGGCTGGATTGCGATGCACTGCCATTTTAATGGCCTTGGCAAAGGCTTTAAATATGGCTTCAATTTTATGATGCTCATTTTCCCCTTTACAGCTAATGTTTAAATTGGCTTTAGCCGCATCACTGAATGATTTAAAAAAGTGGAAAAACATTTCAGTCGGCATTTCCCCAACTTTTTCACGGGTAAAACTAGCATCCCAAACAATCCAATTGCGTCCTCCAAAATCAATTAAAACTTTGGCTTCTGCTTCATCCATGGGAAGCGCATATCCATATCTTTCCATACCCCGCTTATCAGCTAAACCCAAAGCAAAAGCTTCTCCCAAAGCAATACCCACATCTTCAATCGTATGGTGTTCATCGATATGTAAATCCCCATCGCATTTAATGGCTATATCGATAGAACCATGTCTTGCAATTTGCTCCAACATATGATCAAAAAAACCCAACCCTGTTTGAATATCCGCTTGGCCGCTTCCATCCATATTTAATGAAATACTAATTTTAGTTTCCTTCGTATTTCTTTCATGTTGCACTTTTCGTAATCCTAACTTTAAAAAAGAATAGATGGCTGACCAACTAGTGGTTTCCAATGCAATCGTAGTTTTATATGCGGTAGCTTGTTCAGGCGTCAATTCATGATTGCCCGATTTAAAATAAATCGCCTTGCAACCCATATTTTTTGCTAATTGTATATCACTCCATCTGTCCCCAATGACAAATGAATTTGCAATATCAAAATTTTCATTATTCATCAAATGCTGAACAAGGCCAATCCCAGGCTTACGCGTTGGTAAATTATCCTTGGCAAAAGAAGTGTCTACTTTTATCTCATCAAAAACAAAATTTTCCGCTGCTAAAGTGCGTATCATTAATTGCTGAAATGGTTCAAATTGATTGGTTGGATATGCATCAGTCCCTAAGCCATCTTGATTGGTAACCATCACCTTATAAAATCCTAAATCAGTAGCAATTTTATTCAAATTAGTTATTGCCCCAGGAACAAAA
>CAJBLA010000301.1 GCA_903953815.1 uncultured Bacteroidota bacterium
AGGGCGTCTACTGTTTTAGAAGAAGAAGTGTAGATGTCCAATAAACGCTTGTGCGTTGCTAATTGGAACTGCTCACGACTTTTCTTATTCGCATGCGGTGAACGTAATACAGTAAAAATGCGTTTGTGTGTAGGTAAAGGAATAGGACCTGTTACTACTGCACCAGTACTGCGTACGGTTTTTACGATTTTCTCAGCAGACTTGTCTACCAAGTTGTGATCGTAAGATTGTAATTTTATTCTAATTCTTTGAGACATAGCTATTTTTCCCATATTATCATGGGGTTGCAAAGGTAATGGGTTGTGCCGATACATTCAAGAAATATTGCCCTTTTTTTGAAATATTTTTTTAAATTGATGCAAGCACTAAAAAAGCCCCAAAAAGGGGCTTTTTTATATTGATTATCAATGATTTAAAGTCTTCTAAAAACTATTCGTCATCTTTCACCTTGCCTTTGTTCTTCGCCATCACCTCTTCCGCGATATTGTTCGGTGCTGGGTTGTAGTGACTAAACTCCATAGTTGAAGTTGCACGACCAGAGCTTAATGAACGTAATTGCGTTACATATCCAAACATTTCGCTCAAAGGTACTTTCGCTTTGATAACTTGTAAGTTACCACGGCTATCCATACCTTCTAACATGCCACGACGACGGTTTAAGTCACCGGTAACATCTCCCATGTATTGGTCAGGTGTAACTACTTCCACTTTCATGATTGGCTCTAATAAAGTTGGCTTCGCTTTTTTACCAGCATTTCTGAAGGCAGCTTTCGCACACAATTCAAATGACATTGAATCAGAATCCACATCATGGTAACTACCGTCTGTGATACGCACTTTCATGTTGTTCACTGGATAACCAGCTAAAACACCCTGTGTCATTGAAGTTTCAAAACCTTTATTAATTGCAGGAATAAATTCTTTTGGAATAGATCCTCCGAAAATATCATTCACAAATTGGAAATGCTTGTCTTTATTTTCAGTTAACCATTCTAAATCTGCTGGTCCAATTTCAAATTCGATATCCGCAAACTTACCACGACCACCTGATTGCTTTTTCAACACTTCACGGTGCTCGATCATTTTACCGAATGACTCTTTGTATGCCACCTGCGGATTACCTTGGTTAATTTCTACTTTAAATTCACGACGCATACGATCTACAATAATCTCAAGGTGTAACTCACCCATTCCTGATAAAATAGTTTGACCAGTATCTTCGTCTGTTTTAACACGTAAAGTAGGATCTTCCTCTACTAACTTAGCAATCGCCATACCCATTTTATCAACGTCAGCTTGCGTCTTAGGCTCAACAGCTACCGAGATAACGGGTTCTGGTATAAACATATTCTCAAGTACAATTGGATGATTTTCATCACACAATGTATCTCCAGTTTTAATTTCTTTAAATCCTACCGCTGCTGCGATATCACCTGCTTCGATAAAATCGATTGGGTTTTGTTTGTTTGCAAACATTTTCATGATACGAGAAATACGCTCGTTCTTTCCACTACGCATATTCTTAACATAAGAACCTGCATCCAAATGACCTGAATAACATCTGAAGAACGCCAAACGTCCAACGAAAGGATCGGTCATGATTTTAAATGCCAATGCAGCAAATGGTTCTTTCGCATTTGGTTTACGGTAAACCTTTTCTCCAGTATCAGGATTTGTTCCTTCTGTATCATCTACATCCACTGGTGAAGGCAAGTAACGACAAACAGCATCTAAAGCAGTTTGTACCCCTTTATTTTTGAATGAAGATCCGCACATCATTGGAACGATACTTAAATCGATACAAGCTTTACGAATGGCTTCATGTACTTCAGCTTCAGAAATAGAATCTGGATTTTCAAAAAACTTTTCCATTAATTTATCATCGTATTCTGCTACGGCTTCAATTAATTGAGCTCTCCAATAATCCACATCTTCTTTCATATCATCAGGAATAGGATTCTCTACATACGTCATACCTTCTGTAGCATCATCCCAAATAATTGCTTTCATTCTGATCAAATCCACCACACCAGTGAAATGATCTTCTGCACCAATTGGTAATTGTAATGGAACGGCTTTCGCACCTAACATTTCTCTTACTTGTGTTACCACCATTAAGAAATCAGCACCTGCACGATCCATTTTATTTACAAATCCAATACGAGGAACTTTATAACGATTCGCTTGACGCCAAACTGTTTCAGATTGTGGCTCAACACCATCCACCGCTGAAAACAATGCAATCAAACCATCCAATACACGCATGGAACGCTCTACCTCTACAGTAAAGTCAACGTGACCTGGAGTATCAATGATATTGAAATAATAATCTTTTGTATTCGCATCTTTTTTTCCTAAAGTAGTCGGAAACTGCCATTGGCAACTTACCGCTGCAGAAGTAATAGTAATACCTCTTTCTTTTTCTTGCTCCATCCAATCCGTTGTTGCAGCACCATCATGTACTTCACCAATTTTGTGAATCATACCAGTGTAACGCAAGATACGTTCTGTGGTAGTTGTTTTACCTGCATCAATGTGCGCAGCAATACCAAAGTTCCTTTGTAATTTTAAATCCGCCATATTAGGGTTGTTTATTTTTAAATTTTCGGAAAAACAGCTTCCAAAAAAGCCTATTTTTCCGAGGCGCAAAGTTAATGATATTAGTAATTGAATGAATCAATCTTGGCATATTTTTCCATAAACTAATTTTCGAAGGCAATTTAGGCCAAAATTTAGCGCAGAATCCTGGGTATTGGGCATAAAAAAACCCCAACAAATTGTTGGGGTTTGAATATTATTTGATCGCAGGGATTACACTTTAAAGTGAGAGAACGCCTTATTGGCTTCAGCCATACGATGTGTATCTTCTTTCTTTTTGAATGCTCCGCCTTCGCCTTTTGTAGCTGCAACGATTTCATTTGCTAATTTGTCAGCCATTGTTTTACCATTACGCTCACGGCTAAAACGAACCAACCACTTCATGCTCAATGAAATTTTACGATCGCCACGAACCTCTGCTGGAATTTGGAAAGTTGCACCACCAATACGACGGCTACGAACTTCAACCGCAGGTGTTACATTCGCAACAGCTCTCTTCCACATTTCATAACCATCTTCGTTAGTGAATTTTGCAACTTTTTCTAAAGCATCATAAAATATTTTATAAGCAGTAGTTTTTTTGCCATCCAACATAATGTTGTTGATGAAACGAGTAACCAATACATCGTTGAAACGAGGATCTGGTGCTAATGGAATTTTTTTAGGTTGTGCTTTACGCATGTCGAAGTATTAATTAGTTTGTTAGTTGTAATTATTTTTTTGCTTTTTCTTTCTTAGTACCATATTTAGAACGAGACTGCTTACGGTCTTTAACACCTGCAGTATCTAAACTACCACGAACAATATGATAACGTACCCCTGGTAAATCCTTAACACGACCACCACGGATTAAAACGATACTATGCTCTTGTAAGTTGTGACCCTCACCTGGTATGTATGCGATAACTTCAATCTTGTTTGTCAAACGCACTTTGGCTACTTTACGTAACGCAGAGTTCGGTTTTTTAGGTGTAGTTGTATACACTCTAGTACAAACGCCACGACGCTGAGGACATGCGTCCAAAGCTCTTGATTTACTTTTAGCCCTGATGATCTCACGGCCTTTTCTCACTAATTGCTGAATGGTAGGCATTTATTATGCTGTTTTGTTCAATTTCGGTTTATAAAAAATTCGGACGGCAAAGGTAATGTTCGTTAACCAAATACCAAAATGTTTATTTGCTAATTTTAAAAAAAGACCCCAAATCGCCTTAAAAGAGGCAAAATTCTCCCTTTGGTCTTTCAAAATAGGCTGATTTTCAGTTATTTATTTACAATTTAGTCAACCAACCATGGGTGTCAGGTATATTTCCCATTCTTACATCATTCAAATGTTTTTTAAGCGCCGGTGCCACTTTTAAAGCTGCAACATCAAAATCCATTACATAATCTTCATGTGCCAATTTAGATATATAGGAAACAACTGCCGCAGTTCCTACCCCAAATACTTCTTGAAATAACCCTTTTTTATGCGCTTCTATTATTTCTGTAACTGCTAAATTTCTCTCTTCCACTTCATAGCCCATATCTCTTAATAAAATGATAACACTATTACGCGTTACCCCTTTTAATACAGTACCCCTTTCAACACTTGGTGTAATTACTTTCCCATCAATCACAAACATTACATTCATCATACCCACTTCCTCTACAAATTTATGTTCAATAGCATCGGTCCATAAAACTTGATCATACCCTTTTTCTTGCGCCAATGCAACCGGATATAAACTTCCACCATAGTTTCCGCCATTCTTCGCAAAACCAACACCACCAGGGGTTGCACGTGTATACTTTTGTTCAATTAAAATTTTCATGGGTGCAGAAAAATAAGGTCCGCTAGGGCCTAAAATAATCATGAACTTATAAGTAAGTGAAGGACGCACCCCTAAAAAAGGATCCGTTGCAATCATGAATGGACGAATATATAAGGACGCTTCTGGTATGTTCGGAATCCAATCTTTTTCTAATGCAACCAATTGTTTCATTCCATCCATAAATAACCAATCCGGAACTGTTGGCATTTGCATTCTTTCGGCAGAAGTATTAAAACGTATAAAATTTTGATCAGGTCTGAAAATGGCTACTTCCCCTTTATCGTTTTTAAAAGCTTTGATACCTTCAAAAATCGTTTGCCCATAATGAAGTGCCGCTGATGATGGATCCAAGGACAAAGGTTGAAACTTTTTAATGACTGCATTTTTCCAAGCGCCATCACTATATTCCGCCTCCAACATATAATTGGTAAAGCTTTTACCAAAAGAAAAATTATTGGGGTCAAAATGATTTAAATCTTTTGCTGGGATTTCTATAACAGGAATGGATTGTGCGCTCATGTGATACTTTTAAGAGAATGAATTACAAAGAAACGAAAAAAACAAAAACTTACAAGTGTTATTTTTCCATTTGCCCCAATTCAATTAATTTTCCAACCGAATGAGCAATGAAAAAACAATCTTACCTAATTCCGTATTAGTTTCTTTGTACAAAGATACTTTGGTCCTGCCTGAATTAGCCAAAAAAAAACCAGAAATTATTCCCAATCCGTTGGAGGCGCCTGTTACACAAGCAACTGCAAATAAAGTGACCACACCAACAGTAGCAATGGATGCGCAAGCAACAACAACAGTGGTTCAAATTGAAGCCGATAAGGATAACAACTATAATACAACGAACGAACCCATTAAGGAGTTAGGTCAAATCAAATATTTAGGCGAACATTTAAAACAAGTGACCATCATTGTGAAAGATGAATTAGCCGTTTATTTAAATGAAAACGATTTGACTTTGTTATCCTCCATATTAAGCGCCTGCAAATTAACTTTAGCAGATATCGCTTTAATTAATGTAGCACAACAAAAATTAAGTTTGCACGAAATACTAAATGTACTGCCATCTAAGTTGGTGATGATATTTGATGTAAGTAGTACCACATTAAAAATAAAACTTCCAACTACTTTATACAAGTCCATTCAATTAGGCGATACTTATTTATTATTTAGCAACTCCTTATCATTAATGCAAGGTGGAGATCAATCAGCAAAATTAGAAAAGGGAAAATTATGGGCAATTTTAAAACAGCTTTTTCAACTGTAACAAATGACTACTTTAATTTTTGCAACGAATAACGAACATAAGGTTTCAGAGATACAATCCTTACTCCCAAAGGATATTAACGTACTAACCTTACTTCAAGCAGGAATCAATATTGACATTCCTGAACCCTATGATACCTTGCAGGAAAATGCAAATACAAAAGCTAAAACAATCTTTGAAATCACAAAACAAAATTGCTTTAGTGAAGATACTGGACTTGAAATTGATGCACTGAATGGCGCCCCTGGTGTGCATAGCGCAAGATACGCTGGCGACGATCGAAATTTTAGTGCTAATATTGAAAAGGTATTAACTAATTTAAAAAATACAGAAAATAGAAGTGCGCAATTTAGAACCGTTATCTGTTTGATTTGGGAACAAAAGGAATATTACTTTGAAGGCGTTTGTCGTGGTCATATTGCCGAACAAAATTCAGGTACAGCAGGTTTTGGATATGATCCCATATTTATTCCAGAAGGTGCAACTAAAAGTTTTGCTGAAATGACCATGGATGAAAAAAATAGCTATAGTCACCGACAAAAAGCAGTCACCCAACT
The DNA here is from genome assembly GCA_903953815.1 of uncultured Bacteroidota bacterium. Lineage (GTDB taxonomy): Bacteria > Bacteroidota > Bacteroidia > Chitinophagales > Chitinophagaceae > Sediminibacterium. Next base: position 6,249 of record CAJBLA010000301.1, read on the forward strand.
TTTTATTTTTTTACAATCCTTCAATAAGACCAATTAATTTTCGTTTTCCAACGGCGGCGTGCTTGTATTCCATATGCGCCAACTTTCCTCAGCTTGTATATGTAACATGTTTAGCCCATTTTGTACTGTCGCTCCTTGCGCCAATCCTTTTTTCATAAATAAAGTTTCGGCAGGGTTGTAAATTAAATCATACAAATGATGTTGTGCGGTGATTGCTGCATAAGGCAAGCTGGGTAGTTCATCTACATCCGGATACATACCTACTGGGCTCGTATTGATGATTAATGTATATTGACTTAGCAGCTCCGTGGTTAATGCGTCATAGGAAATGGCATTGCCAGACTCCGATGAATCTGCATTTGTACGTGATACCAACAAGTAATTGATATTTAATTTTTGCAAAACCCACTCCACCGCAACAGCAGCACCCCCTGTTCCAAGTATTAACGCATGGGTATGATGTGGTTGTAGAAATGGCGCTAATGATTTTTCAAAACCAATAACATCTGTATTATATCCATATAACTCATTATTGTATTTTCGAATACAATTACAAGCATTTATTTTTTTTACCACACTTGAAGCGTGATGCAAAAAAGGAATGACTAATTTTTTATATGGAATGGTAACATTAAGCCCTTGTAAATTTGCTTGCTTTAACCAAATATCATCAAAGTCATTGATAGAAGCAATTGGGAAATTGGTGTACTGCAAACCCTTTTCATTTTCATGCAGGAATTTTTCAGTAAAATAACCTTGTGAAAAAGAATGCGATAAAGGGTATCCAATTAATCCAAATTGACGCAAGGTTATTTATTTAAATATAAATCAAAAGTATCTCCTCTCAATCCAATACGCATTGCTTCCAGAGGAATCACTTCAGTGGGTGCAATATTTCCTAAATTAACATTACAACCAATGAGCTCAAGAAAATATAATTGTTGTGCTTTTTGTGGTGCTTCCCATAGTATTTTCTCTGCTGGTATTTTTGTTAATATTTCTTGTACCAATCCCTCACGTACTTCCCCACTGCCTCTGTAAATACCCACATTGCCGGCTTCTCTGGCTTCCGCAATAACATAAGATGCACCTGCACTTAATTCAGCGCTCATTAATTCAATCCATTTATATGGCGGAATAATATGTGCAGCATCCTTACTTCCTACCTCACTATATACGGTCGCAAACTTTGAAATTTTTTCAATATATCCGCACTTTTCACTATGTGGAATTGTAATTGATCCATCACTTACTTCAATGACATCAATTTTATAATCCTTGCACATAGCTATATAATCATCAAATTGATTACGAATTAAAAAAGCTTCAAATAAAGTACCTCCAAAATAAACTGGCAAATTATGTGACTGATACAATTCAATCTTTTTTCTAAGATTAGGCGTTACAAAGGAAGTACCAAACCCTAATTTTATAATATCCGTATGCGGCAAGGCTACACTTAAAAAATTTTCTGCTTCCCCGTAACTTAAGCCCTTATCCATGACCATTGTTAAGCCATGCTTGCGAGGTTGTGTAGTTCGTTCCGGGATTTGTGATAAATTAAAATTCATAATTGTATTAATAATATATTTTGGCGCAAAGGTAACTTATTTTAGTTACCCATTTTTTGCTTTCTTGTATTTGCCTATTAGCTCAGTTACTTTATTGTCTTGGATAATCTCAGGATAAAATTTTAAAAACTTTTTTAACCACTTGGTTGATTTAGACAAAGCCATTTCTAATTGCAATAAACCATCTGCTGATTTTTTCATCATGAACAAAATAGCACTTCGATAATAGATAAATAAAATTTTTCCCTGGGTAGATATATAAGCCAATTCGGTTTGCTCAAGCGCTACTTGTAATTGCCCACTGGATACCAAACATTTGATTAAATATTCCCACCCTGCAATTTGCTTTGGTTTGTTTTTTACCACAGTACCAAAATAATGAGCAGCTTCCTTGTGTTGGTCCATATTCATAAAACATTCCCCCATCAAAATGTAATACTCATTAATGTGCTTATGTATTCGAATGGCATGCTCCAATTGCTTGATGGCCATTTCCCATTTCGATTCCAACATATAGGTAATCGCAATTTTTTGATACAACCTACTGTCCTCGGCATTTAAATGCACCGCTTTTTTATAGTGGAATCTTGCTTGGGCATAATTTTTCATTCGGTGATAGCAATGACCAATTGCTTCGTATATCACATCCTCAGGTCGCGACAATTCTAACACTTTTTCTAACGCTTCAATCGCCTCCTTATATTTTCGAAGCCTTAAAAAAGCATCTCCCATATTACGATACGCGTAATCAAATTTTTCATCAATCACTATTGCAAATTGATAAGCGTCAATGGCCTTCTCATGCAATTTCAAACCCTGATAGGCTGCAGCTAAATTAAACCAAGCCAAAGCATTATAGGGTTGTTCGTCAATTAGCTTTTGATGCAGTCGAATACTTTCCTCATTACGTCCTGTAAAATCGGTCCAG
>CAJBLA010000302.1 GCA_903953815.1 uncultured Bacteroidota bacterium
CCCATTTTATGCTATTTTTACTACGCAGTATTCTCTGCGGGGTAATTGAGGAAATGACATAATATGGTCTCTAAAATTTCAGAAGGCATAGAGGTAAGTATCGAAACTTTTTACCAAAAAGATTATAGTAATCCTTTGCAAAATGAGTACATGTTTGCCTACCGTATCACTATCGAAAACCATAATTCATTTCCTGTAAAATTATTAAAACGCTATTGGGAAGTATATGATAGCAATAGTGAATTTCGTGTGGTGGAAGGAGAAGGTGTTGTTGGTGTACAACCTTTAATCATGCCAGGTCAAAATTATCAATATGTTAGTGGCTGTCATTTAAAAAGTGAATTAGGTAAAATGCAAGGACATTATACCATGGAGAACATCGACACTAAGGATCTAATACATGTAAATATCCCATCATTCAAGATGGCGGCTCCAGTCAAACTAAACTAGTTAGTTAAATCGCTTTTCTTAATTTTATTAAGGCTTGTATTTACTTTCAGCAAATATTTTTTCTGCAGGCATTTGTAACAACGCAATTAAATTGGACTGATTTTCATCGGATTGTTGCGTCATCCATGATTTTACTATTTGATAGCCTAAATATAGTCCTACATTTCCAGGGATTTCATTGCCAAAATATATACTAAAAGGCCCTTCGCTTAATAGTTGTGATGTTACTTTAGGATCCTTAGAATAAACAAAATTCATTTTTAATAAATAGTTCCAAATATCCTGTTCTGCATTCATCGTAGCGGCATATTGCGCAGCACTATATCCAAGCAAATCAGCATCATTGGTTTCAGGTAAAACTTTTTTTAAGATGTATTGCCTTTTACCCAACTCAATCATTTCAATAATTAAGCCACGCGTTAACCGACTATTTGGTGCAATATCCTGTAGTAAATTTTTTGCTGCGGTAATTGGAATAAAGCGGGGTGTAAAATTGCGACTCATATAAGGGGGGAAGTATTTACGAATCTGTTCCGATTGATACCAGGAAGAAGTATCACCCAAAAACATTTGCAATCCAACAGCCATATAATCCGAGCCAAGTGAGTTTCCAAAACCATCCAATGGCCCAATAAAATAAATTATTTTTTTAGGCAACGCATATGCTGGAAAATAATAGTGTAGATTTTTAAAAAGTATTTGCAATTGTGGGTGTGCAGTTGCAGGCGTATTTAATTTTTGCACAGCATTATAAACGGGTCGATATGCATGTAAAAATGAAAGCAACCCCTTTTCACTATTAACTGAATCAATAGCCAACATTTGCTTCAACAGTACTTCACTTATAAATGGATACCGATTATTCCTTACCAATAGGCTATCTTTAATATGGGTGGTGTCCATTTTAAATAATACCTGATCCAGCCTTTCCATAGGCAAAATTATTTCCGGGGCATTTTGCGCAGGGTTATTTTGCATTCGCCCACAGGAACTGCTGCCAATAATTAGGATAAATAAGATAAAAATCGTGAAACGCATCCTCGAAAGTACAAAAAAAGCGAGGTTATTTCTGTTAAAAACCGACCTTTGCCCCATGAAGATTTGCATTGCACAACAGAACTATCATATTGGAAATTTTGAGCAAAACACCGAAAAGATTTTAAGCGCTATTGAAACCGCAAAAAATCAAGGTGCTGATTTGATATTATTTAGTGAGATGAGTGTTTGCGGATACCCAGCAAGGGATTTTGTTGAATTTGAAGATTTTATTAATAAATGCTACCAAAGCATTGATGCAATCAAACAAGCGGCAGATACCATTGGGGTTTTAATTGGAAGTCCAGCACGGAACCCAAATAAAAAAGGAAAGGATTTATACAACGCAGCCTTTTTCTTGTATGAACAAAAAGTGGTCGCTGAAATTCACAAAACATTATTACCTACTTACGACGTTTTTGATGAAAACAGATATTTTGAACCTGCAGACGAATGGAAGGTTGTCGAATTTAAAGGACAAAAATTAGCGATTACTATTTGTGAGGATATTTGGAATTTGGGCGATAATCCATTGTACCGAATTTGTCCCATGGATAAAATGATGGACCAACGCCCTAATATTTTACTCAACCTTAGTGCCTCACCATTTGATTACACCCATGATGAAGATCGCAAAGCGACGATTAAATCAAATGTATTAAAATATAAAATTCCTTTGTTTTATTGTAATGCAGTTGGAAGCCAAACAGAAATTGTTTTTGATGGTAGTTCATTGGTGTTTGATAAAGATGCAAATTTATGTGGCGCACTTCCTATGTTTGAATCAGCGTTAGCCACTTTTGAATGCAATACAGATGGCACTATTAACGCACCTATCTTGGAACCAGCCAACCGTATGCCAAACAAAGAATTAAATCCAATCACATTAATTCCCACATTAAATATTGAACAAGTGTATCAAGCTTTAGTGTTAGGCGTAAAGGATTATTTTAATAAAATGGGATTCACCAAAGCTATTATTGGATCCTCAGGAGGTA
>CAJBLA010000303.1 GCA_903953815.1 uncultured Bacteroidota bacterium
CTTTCGTGACAGGCTTTGTAGCGAGACCGGGATTTGAACCCGGGACCTCAGGGTTATGAAGATTTTTTGAGAAAATGAAGGCGTTGATTTGTAATGCGTTATGTTTTCACAAAACCGAAATCAACCGATTTTAACCGATTTCAGGGGGTGTTTTCCTCACGCAGAGATAAATACAAATGACTTGTGCAGTCTAACTTCACAAACAGAAGAAAGATGTAACATAATAATATAATCGAGTATGTTACTATCAGGAAATTATTTGCCATTCCATGCATCCATTATACCTGCTTTAATATCAGTATAACTTGTGAATAGATAAATGACTAAAACAATAATGAAAATTGTCTTCCAGTGTGTTTTTACTAATGCTTTTAAGTCGTTTAAGAACTGATTCATATCTGTGATTTTAAGGTTTAAATTAAATTCATAGGGTTTGGCTTCAGATGTTTTAACAAAATCAGATAAGTCGGCATTTAATGCCTCTCCAATCACTTTTAAGGAATAAAGACTTGGCTTAACCTCATTATTCTCAATTCTTTGAATTGTTCTTAGGGTTAATCCTGTCTGTTCTGAAAGTTCTTTTTGAGAGCAATTCAAACTTGTTCTAATCTCTTTTAATCTTGCGCCAAATTCCATTTGCAAATATGATACGTGTAAATGAATAATTAATTGACATATAGGCGTCATTTAGACGTCATTTTGGTATGTCTAAGGCAAAAATACGATCAGAAAGCCTAAAAAATTCATTAAAAATGTACTTTTGAAATATGAAAATTCATACAAATATGCCTAAGGCTTTAAAGCCATTCTTTATTGAAGAATTAGAAATTGCTAGAAACTATTTATCAAATAAGAATTTCACAGCAAGTTGGCATCATCTTGAAAGAGCCCATATACTTGGGCAACCCTATCCAGACCATCATACTCTAGTTCATTGGAAAATGTTCCTTTTTGGTATTAGAATAAAAGATCTAAGAGAGATACTTGGACAAATTCCACGTTTGCTTGTTGGTGGAATAAAATCTTTTGTTGGGGAGATACCAGTTGGCAATACAGGAGGAGCTAATGTACCGCCGCTTCAAAAAATGGAGATACCAGCTGAATTACAGAAAATTATTGACGAGCATAAATAATAATTTAATAATTATGGATTCAAAACAAATGTCATTCCCGAAATTATCACTGCTACTTAATATTCTGGTACTAATTCCTGTGTGTTCCAGTATACTCCTAAAAAGTAATTTGGTAATTGATTCTTACGGGATTGAAACACCCGCACTTGGTATTCTTTTGTCTATATATCTTACTATACTTATCTTCTCAGTGGTGTTTTTATTCAAATTTGACCCAAAATTTGTAATGGCACTTCTATTAGTTCAAGTGGTTTATAAAGTATTAAGCCCCATAATGGTAGGAACTTTAACCAACCCTGTAATTATATGTAATTTATTTATTGCGGTGTTTCATTCCTATAGCATTTGGAAATTAGCATCTAGCAAAGGAATATTTTACCCTTAGTAAATCTGAATAAACATCCAATTCATAAATAAATAGAAAGTGTCATATGGATAAAAAAACTATAATAAAATCACTTGATGAAAATGTAATTCAATTTAATGAATTAGTAAAGTATTTAAATAAAGATGAATTTGAAATTAATATAAATCATAAATGGTCTGCAGGTCAAGATTTAGTGCATTTAATTAAAGTACTCAAAATAGTCAACATAGGATTTACATTACCTAAACCTTTATTACAGCTAATGTATGGTATCAATAAAAATGAAGCAAGGTCCTTTCAGCTACTTCAAACATTATATAAAAATGCTTTAGAAGGCGGCGCAAAATCTCCTTCTATCTATATCCCAAAACCAGTCTTATTTGAATCAAAAAATCATTTAATTCAAAAGCATGCAACATTGAATCAATTATTCATTGATAAAATGAATGATCATTCCGATAATGCATTAGATCGCTATAGATTACCCCACCCCATATTAGGTAAGGTAACCTTAAGAGAGCTAGCCTGCTTTACTTCCTTCCATACGGCTCATCACTTTGAATTATTAAAAACAAAAAACCTCACGCAGAAACAACAAAGGACCCACGATTTAACATAAATCCTTGATTATGATGTAGCGAGACCGGGATTTGAACCCGGGACCTCAGGGTTATGAAGATTTTTTGAGAAAATGAAGGCGTTGATTTATAATCAGTTATGTTTTGATAAAACGGAAAACGAACGATTTTAACCGATTTCAGGGGGTGTTTTCCTCAC
>CAJBLA010000304.1 GCA_903953815.1 uncultured Bacteroidota bacterium
CATTAAATTCAGTGTACTTTTTATTCATAAAACGCTTATCCTAGCTCATTTTTAGGGCACGAAGGTACGAATAAGCTTGTAAAAAAGGCCAGGCCATTTTTTGGTCAAAACAGGGTCAATACCCCTACAAAATAGGTTTAGATGGGCTTTCGGGAGTGGTAAGTTCGGGATCTTTGAAAAATTTGCCTTGAAAAACAAACAAAGAAATTACGCCTGTGCTTATTGCCGCATCTGCCACATTGAAAACAGGTCTAAAAAACTCAAATTCCTCCCCGCCCCAAATGGGGAACCAGGATGGAAAGTGTGCATTTTGAATAATGGGAAAATAAAACATGTCCACTACTTTTCCTTGTAATAAAGGCGCATACCCTCCGCCCAAAGGAAATAACTGTGCTACCATAGTTGTGTAAGGAACACTTGCTTCAAATATTACACCATAAAAAATGCTGTCAATTAAATTTCCCAACGCGCCTGCAAAAATGAGTGCTGCACAAAATAAAAAACCATTGTGGTACTTTTTTTCTACAAACCCTTTTATTAAAAATACGCCCCAAATTACTGCTACTAATCTAAATAAGGTTAAGGCAATTTTTCCAATATTGCCCCCCCACTTTAAACCCCATGCCATTCCTTCGTTCTCCACAAAGTGAAGTCTGGCCCATGTTCCGATGATCGCATGCTCCTCACCAATAAAATAATTCAATTTAATATAAAACTTTAACGCTTGATCAATAAAAATAATCAAAGCAACTAATGCAACTATTTTTTTTCCGTTCATATCAATTTAAAATTATAATGATGTGTAAAGATAATACTTTGATAAGTTAGTCTTCAATATAGATTCTTTTTACTCTTTGTCCAATGGAAGTTAATATTTCATAGGGGATGGTTCCTGCCCATTTTGCAACTTGTGTAAGTGCTAAATTTTTGCCAAATACTTGTACCGAATCTCCTTCATGAACGGATGGAATATCTGTAATGTCAATCATGGTCATATCCATACATATATCTCCAACAATAGGCGCCAATAAGCCATTCACCCACATGGCCCCTTTCCCTAATCCCAACTGCCTGCTATAGCCATCCGCATAGCCTAGTCGTACGGTAGCAATAATACTATCCCGCAATAACACCCCTGCGCGATTATACCCTACTGTATCTCCTTTTTTCAAATGTCGAATTTGCGAGATGGTCGTGGTTAACTGAATAACGGGTTCTAAAGCAAGCGGGCCTTGACTTGTGCCATACAATCCAATACCTAATCGTACCATATCTAAATGAAAAACGGGGTCTACTAATATTGCATCTGAGTTTGCAATATGTTTTAGGGTGGTATAACCCAAGGCTGTTTCAATTTTTTTAGCAGCCTTATTAAATAAATCGAGTTGTAGGTGCGTGAATGTTTCAAATGATTTATTCCCACTTGCACTTAAATGACTAAAAATAGATTGCACTTTTAAACGCGAATTTGATTTTAATGCACCGCATAAATTTTCAATGGTATCCATATCAAAACCCAATCGATTCATTCCCGTATTTAATTTTATATGAACAGGGAAATTTGAAATCGCTTGATTTTTTATATACTGATCAAATTGCTGGTATTGCGAAAAGGAAAATATTTCAGGTTCTAAATGATACTTTACTAAAGTATCGAAAGTGGTTTCATCTACATTCATCACCATAATGGGCACATGAATGCCCGCCTGCCTTAAAGTAACACCTTCATCTGCATATGCCACCGACAAATAGTCTAAATGATGAAATTGTAATATGCGCGCTACTTCAATACTACCTGACCCATAACCAAAAGCCTTCACCATGGCCATCATTTTTACTTTGGGCCCAACGACCATTTTAATTTTTTTATAATTACTCACCAAGCTGGTTAAATTAATTTCCGCCATGGTTTTATGTACCTGCAGCTGCAACAATTCATTTATTTTTTCTAATGCAAAAACTCGGGCGCCTTTAATCAAAATGAATTCCTCTTTAAAAGAATGAATATCCATTTGATGAACAAATTGATGGGTGGTATCAAAACTAATCACATGCACACCCTTATTTTGTAATTCTTTATTATGTTGTAGCGCTTTTGCTAATTGAGCGCCAATGGTGATGAGTTTTTTTATTGGAAAAACAGCTAACTGCCGAAGTAAATCATCATATTGAACTGCTTCCTGATTTAGCTGATCGATGTCAGATAAAATTAATGTGATAGGCAATGCCCCCGCTTGTTGTGTTGCATAGGTTAAGGCCAATTGTAACGAATGTATATCATTACTATAGCTATCATTTAATATATAACATTGTTGAATGCCTTTTTTAATTTGCATCCGCATATCTAAATGCCTTAATTCATTTACACCTTCCTGTATCTCAGACATAGGTACATTCAGATATAATAATGTGAGCCAGCAAGTAATCGTATTATTGATGGAAATCAAATCCGTAAAAGGAACCACTAATTGCAAATCGGCTCCAAGGTAATTGGCCTGCAAATGTGTTTGCCCCTTTATAATTTTTTCACTTTGTATTTTTAAAGATGCCTCTCCAGTTCTTGTCCAAGTAATGATAGATGGAACGCTTATATTTTGCGCAACATCATTATCAGGTAATGCCACATCCGCTAATGGCGCAATAATTACTTGTGCTTTTTGAAATAGTTTCCATTTTTCATTTCTTTTCTCCGTTTCATTTTCAAAACCTTCTTGATGCGCAGTTCCCAAACTGGTTAATATACCAATGGTGGGCTGTATGATATTGGCCAATGCCCCCATCTCCCCTTTTTGTGAAATACCTGCTTCAAAAATGGCCAATTGGTTTTTGCCATCCATTTCCCAAACACTTAAGGGTACCCCGATTTGTGAATTGTAACTACGTGGACTTCGAATTATATGATATCGATTCGAAAGTAATTGATTTAACCATTCCTTGACAATGGTTTTGCCATTACTCCCTGTGATTCCTATTACTGGATAGGTAAATTGGGCACGGTGTCGTGAAGCAACCATTTGTAATGCGCCAAGAACATCATTTACTTTTAAAAAATTGACATCGGGAAAAGTACTTGTATCAAAATTTGTATTTACTACAAAATTAAATACGCCACGTTGCATTAACTCCGAAATATATAAATGACCATCATTTTGCCCCGTAGCAATTGCAAAAAATAAACTAGTATCAGGATAAACGAGTCGACGGCTGTCCGTAAGTAAATGAGCAATTTGCGCTGGTGTTTTAATAACAGAATTTGTAGGGAGCCAGCTTGCAATATGTTCAATCGTATATGACAACTAAATGATTTGATTAAATTGAATTATCTTTTAAATCCTTAGGAAGATTTTTTTGTTTATTTGAAAAGATAGAGTACAATATAGAGCCCGTGATTGAAAATAAAATCACTAATAAGGACAATAAAACTTGTGTGTTTTTACTCATCACCATATTGATATAATGCTCCCCTAGCATTTTAACGCCAATAAATACTAAAACTAGGGCAATTCCTTTTTGTAAATGTTCAAACTCATTAACAGCACCACGCAATAAAAAGAATAAGGAGCGCAATCCTAAAATTGCAAAAATATTGGAAGTATAAATCACTAAACTATTCATTGAAATTCCCATGACTGCTGGAATAGAATCAAGCGCAAAAACGATATCAATTGCCGCAAGTAAAATAACCACCACAAATAAAGTGGTATACACTGGCTTGCCATTTTGGCGAATCATAAACTTACCATCTCCATCAGAGGGTGTGAGCGGTAAAAAGCTTTTCAAAAATTTATAAATTTTTGAATCATGCGGATCAAATGAGCTATCCTCGTCAGCCACAAACATTTTATACCCCGTATACAATAAAAACACACCAAAAATATACAATACCCATGCAAATTGAGCAACAAGGGCCACACCCAAGGTTATAAATAAAACTCTAAATACAATTGCTGCTAAAATTCCAATCAAGAGCACTCTTGACAAATGTATTTCCTTCACTTTAAATGAATCAAAAATCAATATAAAAACAAAAATATTGTCAATACTTAAACTCCACTCCATCAAATAGCCGCTCAAATACTCAAATGCAATTTTTTGTCCTTCTTCTACCCACATAAACACAAAAAATCCGAGCGCTAATAAAACCCATAAAAAGGTTTGACGCATCGCTTGGCGAATAGTAATAGTGGTATTTTTTTTACTTAAAAATCCTAAATCGAGCGTTAATGCAATTAATATTACAATGCCGAATACGGTGTAAACAATTTGATCTGTTGTCATAAAGTAAAGATAATACTAGATTTACGAAGCCCCAAAACGACGTTGGCGATATTGGGTCCAAAAATAAAAAAATAGGGAAAGAATTACAACTGGGCCTATTAAAAGCATCCATTGCCAAAAAAGACGATTCTCAGCCACCTTGCTCTTGTCCAATAATCTTAACACAATCCCCTTATTTCTACTTTCAAGTAAGCCTACAGGCTCATTTAAGTATTGTATTGCATTGACAAAGAAATCAGGATTAGCAAATTGGTAGGATTCAAATGGAATCATACCCATGGGCAAGGGGCCGTTGGACTTATCTACCTTATTTGTAAATAGATCAGCATCTGAAATAAAGATTTGTTTCGATGGCTTACCCTTGGATAAATAAGCAATGCCTAAATTTTGTTGAACAGTGTCTTTCAATACCTGAGACAATCTATTTGCAAAAAAAGAATTGAAATTCCCTTCCGATAATACTGCTACTGGAAAATGATGTTGATTGAATTGTACCATATCCTCCTCCCCTTTCACTGAATTCAATGACACCTGCGCTGGCGAAGGCAAACTTCGGGAACTAGTATCCGTCGTTAATAAAATAGTATGTTTAACGCCATTGGACGCAATGGTATCAATACTGGAAGGAAACAAGGACAATACACGATCCATATTTTGCGAAATGGGATGATTATCGTTACCATTTAAAAAAGGATAATAGGGCCAGGGTACTCTTTTAATCAATGGTGACCCGTCCCCTTGTGTACCCACGACCAATGGTAATTTGGCACAATTTAAATCCTGAATCAAATTTGAGTTGATACGAATGCCGTAATTAAATAATAAATCATCCAAGGCCAATCCGCGATCAAAGGAAACGTAGGCCCCATCTGTTTTTTGCAAGCTATCATACTCAGCATATAATTTATCTACTGCCCATATTATATTTCCACCGCCCATGACATATTGGTCAATTTTTAATTTATCTAAATCGCTAAATGGGGTGGTTGGTTTTACAATAAGTAATGTTTTTATTTTAGTTGCGTCTGGGAATCCTTTACTTAAATCAAATACCGATAAGTCATATTGGTCCTTTAAAGTTTCTCCGATATCATTCACTGTTAAATTAACCGGTTGTCCATTACCAATCAAGTAAGCAATGGTTGGCACTGTCTTGCGGTTTAATAAATAGATAGCTTGGATAAATTTATATTCTAACAATGCTTCCGCTGCATTTGCACTAGCTTCTTCATCCACCTCGGGTATATCCTTAACGATATTATAAGGTTTAAAATATTTTTTTGAACTGCGTAAATCAATGGCGTATGGCTTTTGCCCATCCACTTCCACCAATGCCCCTGGAATAATTAACTGATCCACCCTTTTATCAGCACCCCCATTTCCTTGTTGAATTCTTTCAATAGGCAACCCCATTTTGGATAAACTATCATACAATGCAAATAATGCAGTATCGCTGACTGACTGATTTGGAATTTCTAAATTCCATTTAATTAAGCTTGGGTTAATTTGATGCAACTGATCCAGTAATGCAATAGCCGCATTGGATATGGTTTTATAATTGGATGGCAAATCGCCGCCTAAATACAAATGTACCGTCACTGGTGCTTGAATTTGACTGATCACCTCGGTAGAACTAGCACTTAAAGTGTACCTTTTTTCCTTGGTTAAATCGAACTGAAAAGGGAATATATTACTTAGATAGTTTGCACCGATGATCGCAATTAATAAAAATACATATTTAATTTTGCCTTTTAAATTTTCGATGGTGCCTAATATAAATAACACCAAAATGGAAATAAAGTAAATCAGATCGGTCATCTTAATCAACCCCTTACTCATGTTATTATAATGCAATGACAATCCCAATTGCTTTATATAAAAATCATAGCCATTCGCAAAAAAAGAGACCGTACTTAACCAATCAAAACTTTGTAATAATAGTATTGAAATAATGATGGAAACTAATAAGGCGATAGCACTATTTTTTGTCAAACTACTCGCAAATACACCCACTGCCGTATATACGGCACCTAAAAAAATTAATCCGATATAGCTTCCAAAAGTAGCTCCCCAATCTATTCCCCCAGTAGCACTTAAAGCGTCTAAAACAACAGCATAAAAAATGGTGGGGGCAATAGCGGCAATAACAATGAGTAAACTACCCAATAACTTTCCAAGCACCAATTGTAGGGAAGAAAAAGGTAAGCTATGCAAAACTTCATACGTGCCCTGCTTAAACTCGTCAGAAAAACTTCGCATGGTTATGGCGGGTACTAACAATAATAAAAACCATGGCGCAAAATCAAAGTACACTTGTAAACTTGCATAACCAAAATCAAGTAAATTATAGTTGGGTATCACAAATAACAATAGCCCATTCACTACTAAGTAAAAGCTAATAATTAAATACCCTGTCAGGCTACTAAAATATTGTGTCCACTCTTTTTTACATATTGACCACATAAGCCAAAGCTACAAAAAAAATAGCCCCGACCCCTTGCCGAATACTCGGAATTAGGTGGGACTATTTTGTATTTCTTTTTTTTGAATTAAATAGTGCTATACTGCGAAACTTTCGCCACAACCACAACTGCGACTTGCATTGGGGTTGTTAAAATAAAAACCCTTGCCATTGAGTCCATCGGAAAACTCTAACTCGGTGTTGACTAAATAAAGGAAGCTTTTTAAATCAGTGACTATTTTGATGCCATTATCTTCAAATACCTGATCCATTGGCTTTATTTCATTATCAAAATCAAGCTTGTAGCTTAATCCTGAACAGCCGCCACCAACCACACCCACACGTAAAAAATAACTAGCATCGCCCACGACACCTGCATCCTGCATTAACTGCATGACTTTTTCCTTTGCTTTCGCACTTACATAAATGGAATTTTCTTGGGCTACTTCACTCATTTTTAGCAATTCAATTTTTGCAAACTAAACGTGACTTTGTTCAAACACTAATTCTTCCAAACCATTTTTTGAACGGAAATCATTGATGGCAGCTTTAATTGCATCCTCCGCTAAAACGGAGCAATGTATTTTAACTGGAGGTAAATTTAATTCCTCTACTAAATCCATATTGTCAATTTTTACAGCCTCATCGATTGTTTTTCCTTTTAACCACTCAGTGGCTAATGAAGAAGAAGCAATAGCAGAACCGCAACCAAAAGTTTTGAATTTTGCATCTGTGATAAGACCAGTTGCTTGATCAACTTCAATTTGTAAACGCATTACGTCACCACACTCTGGTGCACCTACTAGTCCAGTTCCTACACTTTTAGAAGCTTTATCTAATGTTCCTACATTTTTAGGATTAGAATAATGATCGATTACTTTATCTGAATATGCCATGATTGTATTTTTTAATTATTATGTTAGTTTTTTGTCGAAAAAATTGATCGAATCTTAAAATGGTTAATGATGTGCCCATTGAATTGCATCAATGTCAACGCCATCCTTAAACATTTCCCAAAGTGGGCTCATCTCTCTTAATTTTAAAACAGTTTCTGTGACTGCTTTAATCGTAAAATCAATTTGCTCCTCAGTGGTATTTCTTCCTAATCCAAAACGAAGTGAACTATGTGCCAAATCATCACCAAGACCTAATGCTTTTAAAACATAACTTGGTTCCAATGAAGCTGAAGTACAAGCAGAACCAGAAGATAAAGCGATGTCCTTATTAAAGCCCATCATTAAACCTTCTCCTTCAACATATTTAAATGAAATATTGCTCACATGCGGTAATCGGTGTGCTGGATTTCCATTTACATATGACTCTTCAATTTGTGTTAATGCATTTTCTAACTTATCTCTCAATTTTGAAATTCTTTCTGTATCTGCCGCCATATCTAACCTTGCTACCTCACATGCTTTACCAAATCCAACAATACCAGGAACATTTAAGGTACCACTACGCATTCCTCTTTCGTGGCCACCGCCATCCATTTGCGCCGTTACTTTTACGCGTGGATTTTTACGTCGCACATACAAAGCACCGACACCCTTTGGACCATACATTTTATGCGCAGTGAATGCCATGATATCAATACCATCTGCATTTACATCCACTGGAATTTTTCCAACTGCTTGCACCGCATCTGTGAAAAATAAGGCACCATGCTTTTTAGCAATCGCACTAATTTCTTTCACTGGTTGTATTACCCCTATTTCATTATTTGCATACATGATTGCCACTAAAATAGTGGTTGGTCTCATAGCTGCTTCTAATTGTTTTAAATCAATCAAACCATCAGGTTGTACTTCCAAATACGTCACTTCAGCCCCTAATTTTTCAAGGTGCTTGCAAGTATCTAACACTGCTTTATGCTCTGTCGTACAAGTAATAATATGATTGCCTTTGCTTGCATACATTTCAAATACCCCTTTGATTCCTAGGTTATCCCCTTCGGTAGCACCTGAAGTAATGATGATTTCCTTAGGATCTGCCCCAATTAGTTGGGCGATTTGCTCTCTCGCATAATCCACTGCTTCCTCTGCTTGCCATCCAAAAGAATGGTTACGACTAGCCGCATTTCCGAAATTTTCGACAAAATAGGGTAACATCGCCTCTAAAACCCTAGGATCCATGGGCGTAGTTGCGTTATGATCAAGATAAATTGGTAATTTTAACATGTTGGAATTTAGTTTTTTCTAAAGCACAAAAGTAACGCTTAGGGCTTGATTTTGCTGAATTCGTTCGGTTTTGAGTGTAATTTTTTCCCAATTCGTAAAACAAAATAGGCATGGATTTTAAAGTAGAACATATCGGCATCGCAGTAAAGGATTTAAAAGCTAGCATTTCCTTGTATGAACAATTATTGGGTAGCCCTTGCTACAAAACAGAATCTGTGGCCTCAGAACAGGTGGACACCGCCTTTTTTTTACAAGACCATACCAAAATTGAACTTGTTGCAAGCACCGATTCACAAGGGGTCATTGCAAAATTTATTGAAAAAAAGGGGGAAGGTTTACACCATATCGCATTTGAAGTACCTGATATTGTTGGGGAAATGAACCGACTAAAAAACGCCGGATTTACCCTATTAAATGAGCAACCTAAAAAAGGAGCTGACAATAAATTGGTTTGCTTTATCCACCCAAAAAATTGTAACGGGGTGTTAATTGAATTGTGCCAATCAACAGATTAATTTAAATGCTCAATACTTCAATTGCTTTTTGAGCGGCCAATTGACTAGCATCTTTTTTAGTATAACCTTTTTCGCTGGTGACTACTTCGCCATCCAATACCACATTAATAGTAAATAAACGACGGCGGCCTTCTAACTGTTCCCCTGCCAAAACAAAATCAACCTGCTTGCCTTGCTTTAAGGCCCATCCAATAATTTTATTTTTGATATTGATATCAATCAACTCTAATTCATCCATAAATAAATAAGGTTGAATCATTTTATTGACAATCCATTTTTTGGTAAACTCGTATTTTTTATCAATGTAAATGGCGCCCACTAAGGCTTCCAAGGTATTTCCAAATATTTGACTTGTTTTTAAACCGCCATCTAACTTATTGAATTTGGTTAATCTTTTTAATCCCATTTGAATCGCAATATGATTTAATTGCTGGCGATTCACCATTTTACTTCGCATCTCCGTTAAAAAACCTTCGCCTTTATAGGGATACTTTTTAAATAAATAATCCGCTACCACCGAACCAATAATCGCATCCCCTAAAAACTCAAGGCGCTCATTATTTTCAGAGGAATGTTCTTTTACCGAACGATGATTTAAGGCTGTTTGAAATAGTAATATATTATTAGTGGAATAACCAATGAGTAAAATCAAGTTTTTTTCAAAAGCAGATTTCTTAAAAAAAGAAAGTAAGTGTTGAATTTTTTTCACTTCAATTAATCCTTGAATTTTTTCACAATCACACAGGCATTATGACCACCAAATCCAAAAGTATTACTTAAAGCCGCATTTATTGTTCTTTTTTGCGCTTTATTGAATGTGAAATTTAAACGACTGTCTAGCTCAGGATCATCTGTAAAGTGATTGATGGTAGGCGGTACAATATCATGTATCACAGCTTGTATACAAGCGATGGCTTCAATAACACCAGCTGCACCTAAACAATGCCCAGTCATGGACTTTGTGCTACTTATATTTAATGCATATGCATGCTCACCAAATACAGCTGTGATTGCTTTGGTTTCAGCAATATCACCCAATGGTGTTGAAGTACCATGTGTATTTATATAATCAATATCACTAGGTTGCATATTTGCATCCCTTAACGCTGCAATCATTACATTTTTAGCCCCCAATCCATCCGGATGCGGTGCTGTTAAATGATAGGCATCTGCAGTAGCACCACCACCCACAACTTCACAATATATTTTAGCGCCACGTTTTTTGGCGTGTTCTAATTCCTCTAATACTAAAACACCTGAAGCTTCTCCCATGATAAAACCATCGCGATCCTTGTCATAAGGTCTGCTTGCTGTTTTAGGATCATCATTACGCTCGCTCATGGCCTTCATTGCATTAAAACCACCAATACCAGCAGCGCCAATAACTGATTCTGCACCCCCAGTAATAATAATATCTGCCTTACCCAGTTTTAAAGTATCCATGGCAGTGACCATCGCATTTGTACTTGAAGCACATGCACTTACCACCGCAAAATTGGGTCCACGAAATCCATGCTTCATAGAAATTTGCCCTGCAGCAATATCCAATATCATTTTTGGAATAAAGAAAGGATTGAACCTCGGTGTCCCATCTCCTTGTACAAAATTAGTTACCTCTTCACTAAAAGTGTTTAAACCACCAATACCACTCGCGAAAATTACACCTACACGATCATGGTCCACATTATTTTCAGTAATACCAGCATCTGCAACAGCTTGGTCACTAGCAACTAAAGCAATTTGCGCAAAACGATCCAGCTTTCTTGCTTCCTTACGATCCATGAACTCAGTTGCATCAAAACCTTTTATCTCGCAAGCAAATCTTGTTTTGAATTTTGAAGCATCAAATTGTGTAATCATATCCGCACCTGATACACCATTGATTAAGCTATCCCAATAAGCTTGTAGTGAGTTGCCAATAGGAGTAAGTGCTCCAATACCTGTAACTACGATGCGTTTGGTTTGCATGAAAATCTTTTTTAAAAATTAAATCCGCCTTTAAAGCAAAGGCTCAAAAAGGCGGATTAAAATATGCCGATGTATCAAGTTTAATTTACAATAAAGTAAACTTACTATTTAGCGTGTTCCTCTAAATAAGTAACTGCTTGACCTACGGTAGTAATAGTTTCTGCTTGTTCATCAGGAATAGAAATATTAAATTCTTTTTCAAATTCCATAATTAATTCAACGGTGTCTAATGAATCAGCGCCCAAATCATTTGTAAAGGAAGCCTCGTTTGTAACTTCTGCTTCATCCACACCTAATTTGTCAACGATAATTTTTTTAACTCTAGTAGCGATGTCTGACATTGTAAAAAGTTTTGTTTACGGCGCAAAAATATACTTTTTGTTAAAAACGAAGTATTTTATTTGCCTTTTTGTTTACACAATTTAACCCTTATTTGAAATAAAGCGTGTATTTGGCTGTTTTTGCTATAAAAGCAGGCAAAATCAAGGTATTCTGACCTATTAAGGACCTACATTTTGCTTGATAATACTTAGTTATTCACAAGAACAAACAAGGGCGAGTAGCTAGGAAAAGCTTCGTGGATTATACAAGCCCTGATTAAGATTTATTATCTTTTTGTTTTTGCTTTAAGATGCCCCTGATCTCATGTTGTTGCTCCATGGGGATATTTTCCTTACTTACTAGAAAAAAGGTCTTAGGCCCAAAATAAAGATGGAAGAAATAAGGGCTTTCAAAATAGTAGGTGAGCTCGGACCATTGCCATTGCGCCTCCGCATTTTCTGCAACTAAGTTGGCCCCATGTTGGTTATAGCTAAATTCCCAATTGGATTTAAATAATTTTGTTTTCTTGTAAAATATCATTGGAAGCAGGTACCAAAAAAGTAACATTAATATTAACCACAAAACCGAACCAAACAAAAAAAGCTCTGGTCGTATTTTTTTTTGAAATAATAATACCGCAGTCACAATCGCATAAATATTGACTGCAATCATTAAGCCTTTAATTTCTGATTGCTTTATAAAATGATATCGAAGCGCTTGTAATACTTCCTTCTTGTTATAACTAATTAAAAAAGACATCTGTAAATAATTACTGTTAAGGAGACAAAGTTACTACACCAAAAAGGTATTGAACGATAAATTTTGAAATAATGTGGTATATTTAAAATAAAATAAGCATGCCGAAATATATTCACTTCGCAATTGTAACTTGGGCCTTTTTACTTTGTGCTTGCGCTAAAGCAAGTAATACCAATACCACGAATACCCCTATTGTAAGTGATACTAGTTTTTACGCAAAGGGGGCCGATATTGGCTGGTTGAGTCAAATGGAAAATGAGGGCAAAAAATTTTATGACGCTGCTGGTAAACAAATGGATTGTATTGAATTATTGAAGAGCAAAGGGATCAATTCCATTCGATTAAGGGTATGGGTAAACCCCTCCACCATTTATTGCGGAACGACTGACGTAATTGCACAAGCCAAAAGAGCACAAAACTTGGGTATGAAAATTATGATCGATTTTCATTATAGTGATTGGTGGGCTGATCCAGGCAAACAAAACAAACCTGCTGCATGGAAAACATTGAATTTTGATACACTTACTACTACCTTATATACTTACACCAAGGAAGTCGTTACCCAATTAAAAAATAATGGCATTACCCCTACTTGGATTCAAATTGGAAATGAAACCAATGATGGTATGCTTTGGGAGGATGGTCGCGCTTCAAAAAGTATGGTGAATTTTGCTGCTTTATTAAATGCAGGCGCGAAAGCAGTGAGAGAAACAAGTCCTAATTCAAAAATTATTGTACATATTTCCAATGGGTATGACAATGCCATGTTTCGATGGATGTTTGATGGCTTAAAAATGAATAAAGTTGATTATGACATCATTGCCATGTCCTTGTATCCTGACCCTAATAATTGGCAAACAACCACTGAACAATGCTATAGTAATATGTTGGATATGATTGCCCGCTATGGTAAGCCCATCATGATCAGTGAAGTAGGCATGGATGTATCAAAAGCAACCGAATGCAAAAACTTTTTAACGTACATCATTAAAAAAAACAAATCTCTTCCCAATCAAATGGGTCTAGGTGTTTTTTATTGGGAACCGCAATGTCATAATAATTGGCAGGGATATAATATGGGTGCTTTTTCCAATGATGGAAAACCTACTGTTGCGATGGATGCATTTTTGAATTAATATCTCGACAACTTGCTCAAATAATTACAAAATTCTAATAACTAAAAAAGCCTTCCTCCGCATTTGCGAAGGAAGGCTTTTAATTTTATACAAAAACTTGAACTAGTTCTTAACCATTGTATAGGTTTTAGCAACAGGGTCTAAAACAAATGTATAAGATCCAGCTGCAGCAACAGCAATGTTGGCTCCACCATCACTCAATACACCACCTGAGCCACCTAAGTTAACACCCCAGTTGTGGTTTCTTCTAAACTTAACCTCACCTGCAACCAAAGTTGTAGTCAATGACCACTTGCCATTACTGTTATTACACTTCATGTTTACATCTGATCCCCAGCCACCTGAAGTAGCAGAGCCTATCAATCCCCATGATTGTAATTCGTAGACAATTTTATTGGTATTCAAATCAGCAGTTACTAAAAAGCTTTCAGTAGCGTAAGTAACCCCATCTGTTGTAAATGCAGTTGGTCCTACTAAATTTCCACCAGCTACAGCAATGCTACCTGCACTTGATCCAGATCCATATTCAGGCGCACCCCATGACTTTTTCTTTAACAATTTGAATTCTTGCGCAGAAGCAGTAAATAAGATGACTCCTTTGTAAACGCCATCACCAGTTGCTGATACTAAACTATCCGCTGTGGTTGGATCCCAACCTTGGTAAGCACCTGGCATATACAAAGTACCTTTCAATGCAAAAGGTGTAACGCTCATTGTTTTTACATTGGTATAAACAGCAGCTACACTTGAAGAAATGGTTGATTTCACTCTGCATTCAACACTTGCAGCCACTTCAGGCACAAAGTTCATTGCAAGTAAAATGTCATTTAATTCTAAATGGGTTAAAGATCTCGAAGTCACTCCCGCTTCAAGGATAATTTCCTTAGCCCCTGCAAAACTAGTACCCGCTTTTGCAATTTGTAAAGTGTTCGTAGCTGCAGCATTAAATCCAAAATCAGCTGGCGTAAAGCTTGCTTTAAACGCTTCCACTGTTAAGTTGGGTTTTGAAAGTACCACTGAACTTACAGAAGTAGTTAATACCCCTGGAACAGCAGTTGTGCCCAATTTTACCATTTCACCTTCTTTATTACAAGCGATAAGTAATACACCAAAGGTGACTACTAGAAGGATTTTATTTATTATTGTTTTCATGTTTTTCATTTTAAAGTAATAAATCAAAATTAATAATTAGGATTCTGCTTTAAATTTGGATTTGCAGTAAGATCGTCAGTTGGTATAGGATAAATCTTTCTCCAAGATTCAACACCCTTACCAGCTTTCACATCTCCTTTCCAAGGCCAAACATAAGTGCTTGTTGTGAATTTATCATCAAAACGGATTAAATCTGTTCTTCTGAAACCTTCCCAATACAACTCACGCGCTCTTTCATCCAAAATCATATCAAGTGTATATGTGGTGACATTACCGCTCTTGTTACCAATAGCACGCTC
>CAJBLA010000305.1 GCA_903953815.1 uncultured Bacteroidota bacterium
TTTCTTTTCAATCAATTTGGCACTTTTTATATCAGTTCCAATGTATTTATTTTTTTCAAACATAAGTGTGCCGCTTGAAACAAAACTCAAAGTATTTTCAATATTATTAATTTGTATATGTGCGGCTTCGTTAACATTCATATTTGCTTTTATACGATAATTCCCAACAGTGATATCTCCATTATCTATAGATTTGATTATTCTTTCAAAACGACCATCTGGCTTTATTTGCAGTACCGCGAGATAGCGCATTTTTTCAGTTTTTTGTTTGGATGCTGCATTTAAATGCCATTGGTTTACAAAGCTGAGCGTGTCACCATCTTCATTTATTTTGTTGGTCCAATTATCAACGGGCACAGAAAATTGATCTGTTACATTTAAATGAATATCGCTGGAGCTGATTATCGATACTTTTGCTTTTGCAGTTTCATTTTCCGCAAAAACAGTTTGTGTTTTAGCATCTATAGTAAAGCCATTATAGTTATGTAATAACCAACGCCACTCCGCTGCATGATCTGCTTCTAATTCATCGTAAATTAAAATGATGGAAGGTCGTAACATTAGGTAATGCCTTCTGAATAATTTCATGCCATGGTCAATTTCTTTTCCATCTACAATACCCGAATAGGCATTTGAGGCATCCCCCACTGCATATGAAATTTGTTCGCCTTGTATATTTCTTGGGATCCAACCAAATGCACCATCACTAAATGGTTGTCCATGACCATCAATCAAAACACCGTTATGGCCTTGGGTATGTTTGTACCAGCCTAAAAAATGGGGATCGCCCATCGCTGGCCGATAGCCTGTGTTATAAAACATTCTTTTACCGCCGTAAGCAATATTAAATGTGTTATGGTCAGCATGTGTGTGTGACATGGGCCCAAATGGACTGCTGCGCAATGAAAGCATCAAATTATTTTTTGTATCTTGCACATTTGTATGCATATAGCCTACACCCACTTCCGGGAAAAATGCATCTTGTTTAAATGGTGCTGATTTTAATGCGGTTGTTTTTTTTATTCTATCTCGAATGCGAAACCATCTAAATTCTGCATCATCAGCAATTTCTTTTCCTACACTTTTTGCTACTGCATTTGCATACCAGGCTGCAGATGGATTATTTGTTAATCTTGCTAGTGCATCTGTATATCCTGCATAATTGATCCAAGGAAATTTATATCTTTCACCATCATTACCAAACCCATCGGAAGTGGAATTTGGCGGGAAGGAATAAATTAACCATGTTGGATTATTTTTAAACCAAGGTGCAGTCATGAAATCAACGCCAGATAATTTTTTAAATATGGTGGGAATATCAATTAAGCTTAAAGCATTCATCCCAAAATAGGCACTGCCATTAATCCATGCGCCATCCTCTTCGGCCATTTTAGGTGATTGCGCAATCCAGAGTTCATAAATGTATTCGATCCAATTTTCAGCGGTCGGGTGTTCTCCTTTTAATGCCAATCCAGTTTCCAATAAATTGTGCATGATATGCTGCCACACATGCATGGAAGAGGATCTTGCTTCCACTTGGTTCATCCATAATTTATAAAATTGGTCTGCACGCGTGCTTACATTTTTTTTGATTTGATTTCGCTCGGATTCCGTCAATAAATCCCAAAAACTGTCCAATCCAATGGCCATACTTGACATAATACCACCGTCGGCAAAATTGTTGGTATGTGAAGGCCCCATCGGATCCCAGGTAGCCACTTCTAACATCCATAATTTTGCAATTTTAAAATATTTTATATCACCGGTGAGTATATAGGCTTGCGAAAAAATATTTAAGGTTTCCTGTACTTTTTTACCACTCCATTTACTTGCAAGGGATGTGATTTTTTCATTTTCGAATTTATCTTTCCCTTGGTATTTTGGTAATGCATCTGCTTCTTTTGGAATTGGTTTTGTTAAATTATTATTTGCTTCATTTATAATTGCAAGTGCTTCTTTCGTTTTGCTTGCGTTTAATCTAAAATTATTTATTTCAGATTTATTGATTAAAATACGAGGATGTGCAGCAGGGATATTATTTATAATTTTATCAACCGTAAGTGTAGGAAAAATTCGTGTGGAAGTATTGATATCAAAGGAATCTATAGGGTTCCAATTTTCTTGATTTATTTTATATTGCCAGTACCATTTTCCTTGTGTTAATTGTTGGTGTGGATTAAATAGTGCAAATGCAATTTTATTTTTTTCGATCAATGATTGATCAAAATTTTTCGTCGTTGAAATTCGAACACTATAGCTTGCATTTTTTTTGGCAGGCCATTGAAAACTTGGGGAATTAAATTTAGGGGATTCGCCATTGGAAGGGCTAGTTGTATTTCGGGTAACAGTGTAAATTTCTTTTTCCCTTAAATTAGTAGTTAATATTTTTTGCGCAAATGTGTTATTGAAAATTGTCAATATTCCAATTAAAACGAATGGCCACTTTTTTTTATTCATGCTAGAATATTTCAATTGGTAAGGTTTGTGTTTTGTAAGAAAATTTTCGTTTTTGGAAAAAAATCGCTTTTTATTAATTCCAAAGGGGGTGTTTGACAATCAAAAAGGGATTTAGATTAAAGGTACCAATTTCAAATTGACATAATACAACTAGTTCATAAACAGTAGATTGTGTTAATTTGTCTGGCTGGAAGTCGTTTTTGGTAAACTACATGTATAATAATTTATCAAGTTTAAAACACACTATTTAAATACTTATGTATTGGTAATCAATTGATTAGCTTTCATTACCAAATAATAATTTTTTTAAAATTAACATTTCTTTATTATATTGCATGCTCCATTAATAATGGGTACTAAATTTTAAAATTAACTAACATGAGAAAAATCTTGTCTAGTCTCGTTGTCGCGATGCTTTTTTTCGCCATTGCGGGTCAGTCTCAAGACCTAACCATATCTGGTAAGGTTACAGATGACAAAGGGACTCCCATTCCTTCTGCATCTGTTGTAATTAAATCAAACAAAAACAAGGGAACTGCAGCTAATGAATTGGGTATTTATAAAATTAGCGCAGCAAAAGGAAACGTATTAGTTTTCTCTAGTGTTGGATTTGGCACAAGGGAAATTACTGTCGGAGCGAGTAATGTAATTAACGTTACACTTACTTCTACAGGATCTGATTTATCTGAAGTAGTGGTAACAGCGATGGGTATTAGACGTTCTGATAAAGCATTAGGTTATGCAGTATCGAAAGTGGATCCTACAACAGTTTTACAAAAATCGGAACCAGACATCTTGAAAGGTCTTGCTGGTAAAGTACCCGGTGTTGATATCAGATCAGGACAAGGTGCTCCAGGTGCGGCTAGCCGTATCCAAATTAGAGGGGTTTCCTCTTTTAATGGTGGTGAGCCTTTGATCGTTGTGGATGGTATACCTTATAGTAATCCAGTGATAAATACTTCAAGCCCTTTTAGTGGTGGTGGTGCTTATGGCTCTGGTTTTGGTGATATTGACCCGAATGATATTGAATCAATCAATATCTTAAAAGGTGCTGCAGCTGCTTCCTTATATGGATCAAGAGCGGCAAACGGAGTTTTATTGATTACAACTAAATCCGGTGCGCCTAGAAAAGGAAAAAAATCTTTAAACGTTACTTATAGAGCAGGATATAGCCAAGAGACTATTGCTGCTTTACCTGAGTTTCAAAATACTTACGGTGCGGGTGCCAATTTTAGAGTACAAGGAGCGAATGGTTCTTGGGGTGGTAAATTTGGATCTGGTAATATTTATGATGGATCAGGTAATGTGCTTCGTAGATCACTTTCAGGGGTGGATTCAATTCCAGCATCTACTTGGGCGACAATGTCTAGTTCTTATCCTGAATTATTTCCAAATGGTATGGCTGCTTACAAAGCATATCCTAATAACGTTTCTGATTTATTTAATACAGGAAACTTATTTGAGAATTCAGTAGGTTTAAGCGGTGGTGAAGGAAATACATTATTTAACGTAACTATTTCTCGTGTTGACCAAAAAGGTTATATCACAAATACGAGTTACAAGAAAAATAATATCAGTGTCGGTGGTCAAACAAGTATTGGAAAATTAACCATCGGGTCTAGCTTATCCTATGCTAGGGCAGAACAATTAGGTGGATTTATAGGAGCTGCGCAAAGTTTCATTACTGGGTGGGGTCGTACCTTTACTCAGGCTAGAAACTGGGATATCGCAGGCTTCCCTACTCAAAACAGAGCTGGTGCACAAATTGGTTTCAATGACGGACAATATACGAACCCAATTTGGGGTGCTTATAATAACACCATCACTTCAACTGATGATCGTTTGGTAGCAACTTTAAGAGCTTCTTACAAATTCAATAGTAAATTCAGAATTGATTATAACGCGGGTGTGAACAGTTATGCGTTATTCAGAGACGAAATTATTAACAAATCTTCCTATGGAGGCACCGATAATCTATTAGGTAACATTAAGGAGGTAGTTAACAGACAACAAGAATTACAATCTACTTTGGTTGCGATTTATACGCCAAAAATTAATGATGATTGGAGTTTAGATATGAAATTAGGTAATGATATCAACCAAAGAATGTCAAGAGCACAACAAGTACAGGGTGTGAACTTTGTAATTCCAGGTTTATTTAATCTTACGAATACTTCAACGCAACGTTTTAGTGGTGATAGCAGATCAAAAAGAAGATTGGTTGGTTTCTTCGGTGAGGCGTCATTGGATTATAGACGTTTCGCTTTCATCAACTTTACTGGAAGAACAGATTTAACTTCAACACTTCCTTATAAAAATGCGCAATATTTTTACCCAGGGGTATCTACTTCATTAATTTGGACAGATGCGTTTAAGGTGAAGAAAGGTATTATTGATTATGGTAAATTACGTGCAGGTTTTGCAAGAGTGGGTAATGATGCTGCACCTGGAAATGGTGAGGCTATCTTTGGATTAAACTCTGCAGGTTTCCAAGGTCAATCTTTGGCATCTAGAGGTAATTCCAACTACGACCCAGATTTGACACCTGAGTTTACACAGGAATTAGAACTTGGTTCTGAAATGCGTTTCTTTGGTGGTCGTGTAATGACTGAATTGACTTGGTATGATAAAAAATCTACTAATTTGATTTATGCAATTGGTTTACCTCAAACAACTGGTTTTAGTTCATTCTATACCAACTTAGGTGAGGTGCGTAATACAGGTTGGGAAGCGGCTGTTGATTTAAAAATTGTTGACAAAACAGATTTCCAATGGAATGTAAGAGGAATTTTTACTAAAAACAAAAATACTGTTGAAAAATTAGTACCTGGTTTAACAAGAGATATCATTGGTGGTTACAACTGGATTGAACCCGGTTTCCCTTATGGTTATTTAAGAGGTAGTCGTTCAGCGCGTACTGATGATGGTCGATTAATCATCAACCCTTCTAATGGTGCTCCATTTGTTGATCCAAATCCACAAATGGTGGGTGATCCAAATGCGGATTATAAAATAGGTATAACTAACAGATTTGCATACAAATCGTTTGAATTAAGCGTGCTTTGGGATATGACCAAAGGCGGTGATTTCTACACTGAAACCATCAACAGTATGTTAGGTCGCGGTGTTACTAAGGATAATGAGGACAGAGAAAAAAATAGAGTAGTGGATGGGGTATATGGTAGTGCAACTCCAGTACCTGGTAAGGATGGTTTAAACCGTTACGTTCCTTTATTGGTGAATGGTCAAATGGTGCCTAACCAAACAAGAATGACCACCAACGACTTGTATTTCTCACCAGCTGGAACCGGTGCAACTTTCGCAACAAATGGTGCGTTTGAATACTCCGTATTTGATGGCACTGTATACAGATTAAGAGAGATTGTATTAGCATATAACGTGTCTCCTAGTTTAATAAAGAAATTAAAACTATCTGCTGCAACACTTTCATTTAGTGGTCGTAACCTTTGGTACTTAGCACCTAATGTCCCTAAATACACTCACTTTGATCCAGATATCAACTCAGTAGTTTCTGGTACAGCGCAAGGTGTAGAAACTGGTGGTGCTCCAAGTACTAAAAGATTCGGTCTTAACTTAAACATAACTTTCTAATCATCATACTTAAATTTTCAACTATGAGAAAGAAAA
>CAJBLA010000306.1 GCA_903953815.1 uncultured Bacteroidota bacterium
AAGTATTGAATATTTTTTACGCAGCAAAGTTAGTTATTTGCTTTCTATTATTTTTATTAAGTCAAAAATATCTGCCCCTTTTTCATACACTTTCACCAATTGGTTGTTTTTATATAATGCCACAAATGGAGTCATTTTAGGACGAAAAAAGGTAGGGATCATATAACTAGGGTCGCGACCTATGAGTATGTTAGGACGGCCCACAAATTTGAATTTGTCTGCAAAAGCCTGAATAGCAATCATGTCACGATAGCTGTCCCAAATGAATAAAACGTTTGTTAATTTGTCCTTATACTTATTAATAGTAGCAGCTTCAGTTTCGCAATGAGAACAATCAGGGCTGAAAAAAATGATACAAGTATATTTGTACTTTGGTATCGTTTTATTAGTTACCTCCCTGCCGTCAATTAGGTTTAAAGTAAATGCAGGTAAATTTTTATCTTTCAGGTAAGGCGCATTTGGATCAGGTTTAACATCTAAACTTTGTGCTGATGCCTGTCCAATGATCAACATAGTTAATAGGCTTAGGATAATTTTTTTCATTATAATTATTTTATTGTTGTGTCATACGCATTGATTTTGCGTCTTGTAAAAATTTTGATGCAAATATAAAATTGTTTAATAACTCGTTTTTGCTATAGATGATTTCGGCATTCGTCCCTTCCCATTCTTTTTTACCCTGGTGTAAATAGATAATATGGTTACCTATTTCCATCACACTATTCATGTCATGTGTGACTACAATGGTGGTGATGTTAAACTCGGTAGTAATATCTTGAATGAGTTTATCAATGACCATGGATGTTTGTGGATCCAATCCTGAATTGGGCTCGTCACAAAATAAGTATTTCGGTTTCATGATGATGGCACGGGCCAATGCAACTCTTTTTTTCATCCCACCACTAATCTCAGCAGGATACTTTTCGTTTACCCCCAGTAGGTTTACCCTTGCTAAAGTTTCTGATACTTTTTTATTTTTCTCATCCAAACTTAAATGGGTAAACATATCCAAAGGAAAACGTACATTTTCTTCCACTGTTTTTGAATCAAATAAAGCATTGCCTTGAAAAAGCATTCCTATATTATTGCGCAATTCTTTTCTTTCTTCTTTAGACATGCTGTGTAATTCTTCGCCATCAAAAAATATCTTTCCTTTATCTGCAGCAATTAAATCAACGATGCATTTGGTTAAAACCGTTTTCCCGCTTCCGCTGGTTCCAATAATTAAATTACAAATACCAGGTTTAAATTGCGCAGTTATGTCGTCAATAATTACTTTGCCTTCAAAAGCTTTTGATATATTTTTTACTTCAATCATGCTTATGAGTTCAAGGGTATTTGCAAATTCAATAAATCAGTAAAAGTATCTGCGCGGCTAATTAATTTTGCTTCCTCTTTTTCAAATAAAACCTGCGCTGGTTTGTAGCGTGCATTATAATTACTGGACATTTCGTATCCATAAGCGCCCGCATTATAAAAAACTAAAAAATCACCTTCGGAAATGGCTGGAATAGGGCGGTCCCACGCAAAAGTATCCGTTTCGCAAATATTTCCAACTACTGCATAATTTTTTGTTGCTTGATCAGGATGACTAATATTATCAATATGATGATAGGCGTCATAAAACATAGGTCTGATTAAATGATTGAGGCCTGTATTAATACCTGCAAATGTAATTTCACCATTCTCCTTTAATACATTCACTTGTGTAATAAAATAGCCCGCTTCACTTACCAAATATTTTCCTGGTTCAAACCAAGCAATGAGCAGTCGTCCAAATTTTTCAGACATTTTTTTCATCACTTTATTTACCTCGCTTCCTAATAAAGCAATATCCGTTCCTTTTTCATTCGGCGTATAGGGCACCTTAAACCCGCCGCCAAAATCTAAAACCTGGACGGATGGAAATTCACCTAATATACTTTCAAAAACATCAGCTGATTGTAAAAACACACTTACTTCCTTTATTTCACTACCCGTATGTATATGTAAGGTGGTAATATTAATTTGGTATTTTTCTTGAATCGTTTTTAATTCTTTTAATTGTGTAACCGGTATCCCAAACTTACTTTTATCGTGTCCTGTTGAAATTTTAAGATTCCCGCCAGCCATAATATTGGGGCGAATACGAACGCCTACTGCATAAGTGTTTCTAAATTTTGCACCAAACTTTTCTAAATTGGATAAGCTATCAATATTTACATTAATGCCTAAAGAAACCGCTTCGCAAATTTCATCAAAAGAGACACTATTGCTAGTATATAAAATATTTTTTGGTTCAAATCCAACATGCAAGGCCAACTTCACTTCATTAATGGAGCTGCAGTCAATTGGGCAACCTGCATTTTTTACTACTTGTAAAATATGAATATTGGTGAGGGCTTTACAGGCATAAAAAAAACGCGTTTGATTCATGTCAAATTGCGTCACCAGATTTTGATATTGTGATACAATCTTTTCAGCATGATATACATACAAGGGCGTACCAAATTTTTCAGCTGCTTGCTTTAATTGCCCATAAGTTAAACTTGACTTCATGCTACGAAGATACAATTAGAACTGATGTTTTAATGCGAAATCAGTCGGGATAATTTGAGAAAATGTAAAGGAGGGGACTTTTGCTATTCTGGTTGTTCAGGCGCATTGTCCTCGTGATCTGCAGCATCAATAGCATCTGCATTATAATCACCAGTTTCTTCTTCGGCATTAGGTGTGTCCAAATCCGCTTCAGCTTCAATGGCAGCATCTAATTCAGCGGTTTGATTAAATACACTATTGTCGGTAAAATCTTCTGGTTTAACTACAGTTGCTTCCACAATTTGATCTGCTAATACTTCTCTAATTTTAGGTAAATCATCGGTAGAATTGATACCGAAATAATCCATGAAATTAACGGAGGTAGAATATACCAATGGCTTACCTGGCATATTTTCATTGCGACCACTTATGGTAATTAATTCTTTCTCTAATAATTTTTGTATCGAGTAATCACTATTCACACCACGAATAGCTTCCACTTCCCCTTTAGTGATGGGTTGCTTGTAAGCGATGATAGCCAATGATTCAAGTGCAGCGTTTGATAAACGTTTTAAAAACTTATCGCCGTTTAATTGTGCAATAGTATTATGAAAATTCGGCTTAGTTAAGAATTGCCAACCGCCACCACTTTGTTTTAATTCAAATGGATAAAATTCCGTTGCATATTTTTCTTGAATACCTTCTAAAGCTGACTCTACTTGGCTCAATGTAATGCGTTCTTCTAAAAATCCAAAAGCGTTGTTAATAAGCTCAGTAATGTCATTTGCATTTAGTGCTTTTTCACTTGCAAAAACTAAGGCTTCAATATGCGGAATGATTTGGCTTATTTCCATAATAGGTTTGTATTCTTATCCGTTTAATGCTGCAGCTCCACTTACAATTTCCGTTAATTCGGTTGTAATGGCTGCTTGACGTGCACGGTTGTATGATAATTTCAATGATTTCAATAATTCGTTTGCATTTTCACTTGCCTTATCCATCGCTGTCATTCTTGCACCATGCTCACTTGCGTTTGCATCTAGTACCGCTTTGAATAATTGGGTGTTCAATATTTTTGGCATTAATTCAGCGACCAAAACTTCTTTGTGGGGCTCAAAAATGAAATCTATTTTTTTCTGATTTTCTTTTTTTATAATCTTAGGAACAGGCAAAAATTGCTCCGCTGTAAATACTTGTGTAGCGGCATTTTTAAACTCGCTGTATATAATTTCTATTGCATCAAACTCTTTGTTTGAAAAAGCTTCCATAGCTGCTTGCGCAGCTAATTGCACATTTGCAAAACTGAGATTTAAAAAGATATCTTTAAAATTAGCGTTGGTTGTAAAACCTGCTTTGCTTAAACTTTCATATCCTTTTTTACCAATGTTCCAAATGGTCACTTTTTGTTTCGGATATTTTTCGGTAATGGTGGTTTTGGCCAATTTTACCAAGTTGGCATTATAGCCTCCGCACAATCCTCTATCTGAAGTAATAACGATCAGTAATACATTATTCACTGGGCGAGTTTCCGCCAAAGCTAAATTTACGTCACCATCTAAACTGCTTAAAATATTACCTAACATTTCCTGCAACTTACGTGTATAAGGACGCATCTGTGTAATCGCATCTTGTGCACGACGTAATTTTGCCGCACTCACCATTTTCAT
>CAJBLA010000307.1 GCA_903953815.1 uncultured Bacteroidota bacterium
ATACAATTAATTTAATAAAAAATAACAGTCATTAGTTTTTAAATCTAAATTCAACAACCGCATTCAATTCAATCCTTATTATTGGTTCATTTTTATTTTTTAATAATAACCCGCCATCCCCTTTTTTATTTGCTTCATAAAGCTTAATTTTTCATACACAATTTTTGCTTACTTTTTATTTTATTTAAAACCAATTTATAGTGGTTTATAATAAATAAAATTAAGTGTAATATTTTCAAAATATCAAATCATAAATAGATAAATTTTAAAAATGAATAAAAAAATTACTTCCATTTATTTAGCAATAACCACTATTTTTTTATTGGTGTTATTAGTTTCTTTTACAAAATCTAAACAAGAAAATTTTCAAGATCCCAAAGATCCAAAAATAACAAACTTAAAATTACCCGAAGGATTTCATGCGGAAAGATTATATGGTCCATCTGCAAAAGGAGAAGGATCTTGGGTATCTATGACCTTTGATGATAAAGGAAGAATTATTGCATCTGATCAATACGGAGCGTTGTATCGATTAAAAGTTCCTGCAATTGGAGATACAATTACAAAAACAAGTATTGAAGAATTAAAAATTTATGGAGATACAATCAATACAAAATCACCAGTTACCATAGGACACGCGCATGGTTTATTATGGGCTTTTAATAGTTTATATGTAATGATTAATAACAGATCAAATGATAAATTAAAAAGAGGAAGTGGTTTATATAGATTACAAGATACAAATGGCGATGATACCTTTGATAAAATAACACTTATAAAAGAATTAGACGGAGAAGGAGAACATGGACCACATAGTGTAATATTATCACCAGATAAAAAATCAATCTATGTTGTTGCAGGAAACTTTACAAAAATTCCAAAAGTAAATTCTTATAGAAATTTTCCAGAAAATAAAATTGATAATTTATTTCCACTCATAAAAGATCCAAACGGTCATGACAATACCGTACAAACATTAGGCGGTTGGGTGGCACACCTAGATTCAACTGGCACTAATTGGGAATTAATTGCATCTGGTTTTAGAAATCCTTTTGATATTTCATTTAATGATCAAGGTGATTTATTTGCTTATGATTCTGATATGGAGTGGGACTTTGGAACACCATGGTATCGCCCAACACGAATAGTTCACGTAACAAGTGGCGCCGAGTTTGGATGGAGACCGGGAACAGATAAGTGGTCACCAAAATATCCTGACAACCTTCCTGCGGTAATTAATGTAGGACAAGGCTCTCCTACTAACCTAGTAAGCGGATTAAACGCAAGGTTTCCTAAAAAATATCGCAAAGCTTTATTTGCTTTTGATTGGAGCTTTGGAATAATATATGCTGTATATAACGAACCCGATGGCGCTTCTTATAAAACGACAGGCGAAGAATTTATTTCTGGCGCCCCACTTCCTTTAACAGATGGTGTTGTTGGTCCTGATGGTGCTTTATATTTTTTAACTGGAGGACGTCGACTTGAATCAGATTTGTACCGTGTTTATTATGGAGATAATTCTTTACCAAACGATCCCCTGCTTGTAACAGAATTAACAAACGCACAAAAAATTCGAAGACAACTTGAATCATTTCATGGTGTTAAAAATCCTGCCGCTGTTAATTTTGCATGGCCTTATTTAAAAGACGCCGATCGTTTTATTAGATATGCCGCAAGAATTGCTATTGAAAATCAACCAGTGGAAGAGTGGTATAATAAGTTGCTTAATGAAAAAGACCCCGTTATTTTAACGCATGCTGCAATTGCAAACGCGCGCAAGGGTGTGGCTGGAACAGGAAAGGCGGTGGTTAGTTTATTGGCAAAAGTAGATTTTACAAAATTAACCGAGCCCCAACAATTAGATTTACTACGCGCTATTGAATTAAACTTTATTCGTTTAGGAGAACCAGACACAGAAACAAAAAAGCTAGTATCAGCTGCGTTAAGCCCAAGCTACCCCGCTAAAACAAATTCGCTCAATCGCGAATTAAGTAAATTATTGGTTTATATAGATGCGCCAAAAGCGGTTGAAAAAACAATGGCATTATTAGCTTCGGCCAAAGATGACGCTCCTGCGCAAAAATCAATTTCCGAATCTTCTGATTTAATATTACGCAACCCACAATACGGAATGGATATTGCTTCCATGTTATCAAAAGTGCCACCAGCACAACAAACCTGGTATGCGAATGTTTTAAGCCAGGCAAAAAACGGTTGGACCCCCACTACACAAAAACAATACTTCCAATGGTATTATAAAGCCTTTGGATACAAGGGTGGTGTATGTTATGTAGGATTTATAAACACCGCACGTAAAAACGCTTTAGCAAATGTTCCAAAAGAGCAATTTGAAATGTATAATAAAATTTCTGGAGATTCAATTGTTAGCATTTCAAGATCAGGTGTTCCTGCGGGAACAATAATGCCAAAGGGCCCAGGAAAAAACTGGAAAATTGTCAATGCGGTAAATGCGGTTGATTCCAGCACAGGCGTTAGAAGTTTCACACGCGGTAAATCAATGTTTGCAGCAACACTTTGTTCTTCTTGTCATCAAATGAAAGGAGAAGGCGGCGTTTCTGGACCAGACCTTACGCAACTCGGAACCAGATTTAGCACAAAAGATATTTTAGAAGCTATTATTGAACCAAGTAAAACAATTTCAGATCAATTTGGCGCAACCGTCTTCTTCCTTAAAAAAGGAGGATCTGTTTTGGGTCGATTAATTCGTCAGGATAGCAAAAACTATTATATTTCTCAAAATCCTTTTGCGACAGATGTGGTTCGTACATTGTCTAAAAAAGAAGTTGCACGCACACGCGTTTCAGAAACATCTCCAATGTTACCCGGAATGATTAATGGATTAAATGCAGAAGAGTTAAGCGATTTGATTGCTTATTTAAAGGCGGGTGGAAATAAAAACCACGCAACTTATACAAGTAAAAAATAAATAAACTTGCAGCCAATAAGTTCCATATGGAGTGATAAGGTTTCAAATGTTGCACAGGTGGGCGGCATCGAAACCTCGGTGTTGGACAATGGTCTTGGCCGGGGTGTGCGCATTGCTTGGTTTAATACCGGAAGCGGTCTTCGATTTAAGGTGGTAATTGATCGCGCAATGGATATTGCAGATGCTTTTTTTAATCAACATAGTATTGCTTGGCTTAGCCATCCAGGGGTAATGGCGCCGCAACCTTTTTCAAATAAGGGCGCTGATTGGCTGCGCACTTTTGGTGGCGGACTTTTGACTACCTGTGGTTTATCACATGTAGGTGGTGATGAAAAAGATGAATTTGGAGAGCGAGGTGTTCACGATTTAATAAGCAATACGCCCGCTGAAATTATTTCAATCATTCAACCCGACCCTGCGCGCGGAATTTATACCATGAGTATGACGGGTATAATAAAACAATCAAAAATTTTTGGACCGGCGCTTGAATTAAAACGTACTATCTCTGCGACACTAGGCGAAGCTTGTATTCATATTCATGATGAAATAATAAACAGGGGAAACGAAGCAACACCACATATGCTTTTATATCATTGTAATTTTGGTTGGCCACTTGCCGACGAGG
Organism: uncultured Bacteroidota bacterium; assembly: GCA_903953815.1. Lineage (GTDB taxonomy): Bacteria > Bacteroidota > Bacteroidia > Chitinophagales > Chitinophagaceae > Sediminibacterium. The sequence continues at coordinate 3,576 of CAJBLA010000307.1, forward strand.
GCGCACAAATATTTTGCAATGGCGAACAGCTAAAAACCTGTCCTGCAATCAATGATAAACATAACGGCCCCGGTCAAGATGTTTTTTTTATTGACGCAAAGCCAAATAATAACGGTGATTGTATTTGTGGCATTGAAAATAAAAAAATCGGCATTGCTGCTGTTTTAACATTTCCTAAAAAACAAATGCCCTGGTTAACCAACTGGCAACATTGGGCAAGGGGTGAATATGTAACCGGTATCGAACCCGGCACCCACCCGCCCATTGGCCAATCAAGGGCGCGCGCCGAGGGCTCACTTATTTTTATTGCACCAGGCGAAACAAGGCAATATGATTTACAAATAGAAATTTTAAACAACCAAGAACAAATCAAAAACACAATAAATAATTAAAAGCAATTTTTAAATAGTTAATATGGAAAATAAAAGCATTGCACAAAAAGCATTAGAACAAGGAAAAGGAATATTACGACTTGCACCTACTTGGGTTCCAAGATCGTTTTGTGTTCCGGGTCGTCGTATTAAATTACACCCCGATGATTATTATGTATTAGGTGGTGTGCGCGGCGGTATTGATGAGCGCTGGTTGTCATCTACTACGCCTGCAAAAAACGGTCCATTGACGGGCGAAAACGAAGGATTGAGCCCGGTTGTTTTTAATGATGGAAAAACAACGCAACAGGTTTTATTAAAAGATGTGATTGATGAATTAAAAGGACAAATAATCGGCGATCGTTTGTGGAATGAATATAAAAGCTGGCCAATGTATTCCAAGTTTTTTGATAATATGGGACCACTTCCACATCACGTTCATCATAATGATGAAAAGGCAGCGCTGATTGGACAAAAAGGAAAACCAGAAGCGTATTATTTTCCACCCCAATTAAATAATCATGGTGGCGACTTCCCGTATACTTTTATTGGAATTGCACCAGGAACAACAAAAGAACAAATTAAAGAATGCTTGGTTAATTTTTCAAAGGGCGATAATAAAATCACCAACTATTCACAAGCGTATAAGCTAGAACCAGGAACTGGCTGGGATGTACCTCCTGGATTATTACATGCGCCCGGAAGCATGTGTACATATGAACCACAAAAAGCGTCGGATGTTTTTGCGATGTATCAATCTCTAGTGAATGAAGCAATTATTCCCGATGAACTATTATGGAATGGCACACCGAAAGAAAGCATCGGCGATTATGATGCTTTATTAGATGTGCTTGACTGGGAATTAAACGTTGATCCAAATACGATGGAAAATCGTTTTATGGCACCAAAACCAGTACATGATGTAAAAGAAATGCATGCACAAGGCTATATTGAAAATTGGGTTTGTTATAAATCACATGATTTTAGTGCAAAGGAATTAACCGTATTCCCGGGACAAACCGTTACCATAAAAGACAGTGCCGCATATGGAATAATAGTAATGCAGGGCCATGGTAAAATGGGTGTTTGGGATATAGAAACCCCCGCATTAATTAGATACGGTCAGTTGACTAACGATGAGTTTTTTATAAGCGAAGCTGCTGCAAAAGACGGCGTAAAGATTGTAAACAATTCTGACACCGATCCAATAGTAATCTTAAAACACTTCGGTCCACGTAATCCGGATTTGGTTTTATAATAAACCGTAAATAATTTTTATTCGTCACACACGTCAATTCTGAAAATGAACATAAAAAAAAGTTTAAACAAAATCATATTCGCATCCGCTGCTATTGTGGTTGTGGGCTTGTTGGCATTTAATCCTGCAGGACCAAGTAAACTACAAGTAAAAAAAGGAGCACATATTATTTTAGTAGGAAATAATTTAGGGTCGCGTATGATGAACTTTGGATATTTTGAAACTGAACTTCAGCTTCGTTATCCTAATAATGAATTAATTGTTCGTAATATGTGTGACGGTGGAAACACACCCGGTTTTCGTCCACACTCTGGGCGCCCCACCCCTTGGGCGTTTCCCGGTGCTGAAAAATTTCAAACCGAATTAGCAGACAACCCGCGCATGGAAGGGTTTTTAGCTTATCCAGATGAATGGATTGCAACACATAAGGCCGATATTATTATTGCCATGTTTGGTTTTGATGAATCTTTTCAAGGACCAGCCGGTGTTGAAAATTACAAAGCAGAATTAGAAGCATTTATAAAACACACGCTATCAAAAAAATATAATGGAATTACTGCACCACAGCTAGCGATTGTTTCTCCTATTGCATTTGAAGATCTTTCAAATAAGTTTGATTTACCCAACGGACAAGCAGAAAATAAAAATCTACTACTTTATAAAGAGGCCATGAAACAAGTGGCTTTAAAAAATGGGGTACTATTTATTGATGCATTCACGCCAACTAAAAATTGGCTTGATAATACAACAACCGATTTAACCATTGACGGATCTCAATTAAATGATGAAGGGTATAAAAAATTCGCACCATTTTTAGTGGACGCAGTTTTTGGAAAAACGCCAGTCATTAATGAATCTAATCGTGCAGAAGTATTAGCCGCGGTATTAGAAAAAGATTGGATGTGGCATAATGATATTAAAGCACCGAACGGCGTACACGTGTTTGGTCGTCGTTATGATCCATTTGGCCCAGGAAATTATCCTGCTGAATTACAAAAGATTAGAGAGATGACGGTTATACGCGACACTGCTGTTTGGAGTGCTGCAAAAGGAAAAAAATATGACCTTGCTGCTGCTGATGCAAAAACATCGCCACTTCCCGTTGTTGAAACTAATTTTATGCCAAAGGGGAAATCGGAGACGCCGAAATATTTATATGGTCAAGACGCGCTTGATAAATTTAAAATGGCACCGGGGTATCAAATAAATTTATTTGCTTCTGAAGTTGAATTTCCTGAACTAGCCAACCCCGTTCAAATTTCATTTGATAATAAAGGAAGATTATGGGTGGCCGTGATGCCCACCTATCCGCATTGGAAGCCAGGTGATCCAAAACCAAACGACAAATTAATTATTTTAGAAGATACGAATGGCGATGGAAAGGCTGACAAACAAACCACTTTTGCAGATGGTCTTCAACTTCCATTGGGATTTGAATTAGCACCTGAAGGTGTTTATCTTTCTCAAGGAACCAATTTCATGTTATTAAAAGATACCAATGGAGATGATGTTGCAGACTCCCGTGAAATATTATTAAGCGGCTTTGATGACCACGATACACATCACGCACACCATGCATATACGACAGACCCCTCTGGTGCAATTTATATGGGCGAGGGTGTTTTTTTATTGAACGATATTGAAACCTCTTATGGTCCTGTTCGCGGAACCAACGGCGGATTCTTTAGATACGATCCAAAAAATAAAAAACTAGATCGTATTGCACAGCTTTCAATTCCAAATCCTTGGGGTATTGCTTTTGATGAGTGGGGCCAAGTTTTTTATGCAGAAACATCTGGACCAGAAGTTACTTGGATGATGCCGGGTACTGTTAAATCAAGGTATGCAGAAGCTACTCCAAAAGCGGCTAACATTATTGAGGAAAGCCAAATGGTGCGACCAACTTCAGGAATTGAA
>CAJBLA010000308.1 GCA_903953815.1 uncultured Bacteroidota bacterium
ACTAGTTGTAGACATCAAATAAAAGATGGTGCCCAAAAAATAGCATTACATCCTGTTGAAATATTATTTGAAGCTTTGGCTTAGTTGGATTTTAAATTTTCAACAAAATAAGGATAGGATTATCAATAAGATTGGCTGAGCTTGAATCAAAAAAAGAGTACCTTACAAATTAAATAAACATAAACATGCAAGAACAAAATTTCAAGAACCATGCTATATTGGTACCCGGATTTCATTACATTGGAATGTTATCAATACTCGCCTTATTAGGCGGATCCATCAATTATTTATGTCGTGCTACACCAGAAAATAAATATTTGGCTGCTTTATTAACCTTAGCCGCATTTATTTTTGCAGTGTTATGGATATACATTCGGACATTTCCATTAAAAGCGCAGGACCGCGCTATCCGTGCCGAAGAAAATTTACGTCATTATGTTTTAACTGGAAAATTATTTCCAGCTGAATTAAAGTTGCCACAAATTATAGCCCTTCGTTTTGCACCTGATAACGAATACCTAGCTTTACTAGATCGCGCAATCAAGGAAAATTTATCTAATAAGGAAATTAAAGCTGCCATTCAAAATTGGAAAGCAGATCATCATAGATTATAAAATATTTTTTTAATATTTTAAAGCGTAGCAAATACACTTTAAAAATAGCGGCTCCATTCATTGGCAGCCGCTATTTTTTTTCAAAAAATGATTTAATATTAACAATCATTAGCAACACAATTCAGTCAACAAACGCCTAGCGTCCCGCCAATCATAAATAACCTACCTATAGCTTGTTATATTAGTCATAAAATGATTAAATTCATTCTTCAAATTGAGGCTTGAGCCAAGGGTGTTCAAGAAAAAATTCAAACAACGATTATGAATCAAATGAAATTCTATTTTATCGCATTTTTACTTGTCATAACCATGCAAGTGGGTGCGCAAAACCGAGTATTGGTATTTTCTAAAACAGCAGCTTTTGTTCATGGCTCCATCAAGGTTGGGAATTTGGCGCTATTAAAATTAGGCGCTGAAAATAATTTCACAGTAGATACCTCACAAAATGCTTCAATTTTTACCGAAGAAAATTTGAAAAAATATAGTGCGATTGTATTTTTAAGTACCACCGGAGATGCTTTGGATAATAAACAGCAAGCCGTGTTTGAACGTTACATACAAGCGGGTGGCGGCTTTGTAGGTATACATGCAGCAACTGATTGTGAGTACAATTGGCCTTGGTATGGAAAATTAGTAGGTGCCTATTTCCAAAGTCATCCAAAGCAACAAACAGCAAAATTAATTGTCAACGATAATACACATCCAAGCACAGCCCATCTTCCTGCGGTTTGGGAAAGATATGACGAGTGGTATAATTTTAAAAAAGCACCAGGTAATGAAGTTAAGGTGCTAATAAGCATTGATGAAAAATCATATGAAGGCGGAAAACATGGAGATAGCCATCCAATGGCTTGGTATCATAATTATGATGGCGGTAGGGCTTTTTATACTGAGCTTGGACATACGAATGAATCATTTGCTGAGCCACTTTTTATGCAACATCTTTTAGGTGGTTTAAAATATGCGATGGGAAATAATGTGAAGCTAGATTATTCAAAAGCAAAATCACAATTGATTCCTGATGAAGATCGTTTTACAAAAAATGTATTAGCTGGTGGCATGTTTGATGAACCTACTGAAATGGCCATCCTTCCTAATTTTGATATCTTAGTTGTACAACGCAAGGGCGAAGTGATGTTTTATAATCACCTTACTAAAAAAGTGACACAAGTAGCTAAGCTAGATGTATATCACAAAACAACTGCAAAGGGCGTGAATGCGGAAGAAGGATTAATTGGCGTTACAGCCGATCCTAATTATGCAAAAAACAATTATGTTTATTTGTTCTATGCGACAAAAGATACCGCGGCAAATAGATTATCTCGTTTTATATTTAAGAACGGGAAGCTTGACATGGCTTCAGAAAAAAAGATTATTGACGTAGCAACCACAAGAGATATTTGTTGTCACACCGCCGGCTCTCTTACTTTTGGACCTGATGGATCTTTATTTATTTCAACAGGAGATAATACCACTCCGTTTAATCAACCAGATTCAAAATATACTTTAGAGGGTTATGGCCCCATAGATAATCGTCCTGGGTTTGAGCAATATGATGGACGCAGAGGATCAAGTAATACCAATGATTTAAGAGGAAAGGTGTTGCGTATTAAAATAAATCCAGATGCTTCTTATTCAATTCCTGAAGGAAATCTTTTTAAACCAGGTACACCAAAAACAAGACCCGAAATTTATACCATGGGCGCAAGAAACCCATATCGTATATCTGTTGATAGAAAAACAGGTTTTTTATATTGGGGTGATGTTGGACCAGATGCTGGTGGAGATAAGTTTGAAGAAAAAGGCCCACGTGGATATGATGAATTAAATCAAGCACGTAAAGCAGGTTATTTTGGATATCCTTTATTTATTGGAGGCAACTATCCCTATCGACAATTTGATTATGAAACAGGGGTAGTGGGTGACTTTTTTGATCCTAAAAAACCATTGAACTTATCGAAAAATAATACGGGGTTAACTGAATTACCACCAGTAAGTCCGGCATTTATTTGGTACCCCTACGCCATCTCTACTGAATTTCCTGAAGTGGGATCAGGAGGACGAAATGCAATGGCAGGACCCGTTTATCATGGTGAGTTTTATCCGAAGGAAACGAGATACCCTGAATATTTTAATAATAAATTATTGTTTTATGAGTGGATTAGGGGCTGGTTGAAAATGGTATCCATGGATGCGGAAGGAAACTATCAGCAAATGGACGCATTCATGCCAAACACTAAATTTAATAGTCAAATTGATATTGAAGTTGGGCCTGATGGAAGGTTTTATGTTTTAGAATATGGTAGCGGCTGGTTTACAAAAAATCCTGACGCTGCAATTTCAAGAATTGATTATAATGGAGGCAACAGAGCGCCTAAGGCAAAAATAAGTATCAATAAATTATCGGGTACGCTTCCATTCACCATACAAGCTGATGCAACAGGATCTATTGATGCTGACAGTGATCCACTAACTTATGTTTGGAGTTTTGGTAATCAAATTAAAACTACGAAAACGCCAGCTACACCATTTACATTTACAAAAGCAGGTGAATATGCGATATCTGTTGCAGTAAAAGATACCAAGGGTGCCGTAACAAAAAGTGAAGTAATAAAAGTTTACGCAGGAAACGAATCACCTAAGGTGGAAGTTAATTTAACAGGTGGCGATCACTTTTATTTTCCTGGCAAACCAATTGCCTATGCAGTAAATGTAAAAGATAAAGAAGATGGATCAACAGAGAAAGGCGGCATTGACAATAAATCAATTTATGTAAAAGTAGATTATTTAAGTAGTCCAGATAAAGCACAGGTAGTAGGCCATCAGGTGATGACTGCAATTATGGAAGGAAAAAATTTAGTGGCAACACTTGATTGTAAAGCCTGTCACAAAGAAAATGAAAAATCAGTAGGCCCATCATTTGCAATGATTTCGGATAAATATAAAAATGATTTGAAAAATAAAACCTACTTATCCAACAAAATAATTAAAGGTGGAGGTGGCGTTTGGGGTGAAGTAGCCATGGCTGCACATCCTAGTTTAAAACAAGAGGAGTTAGATTTAATTGTTGATTACATTTTAAGTGTTAATAAAAAGAAAGAGGTTTCCTTGCCTGCAAAAGGAACTATTGCAGCAACCGCAGAAAATATGGGTGCAGGAAATGTAATGCAAATCACTGCAAGCTATACGGATAAAGGTGGTGCAGGTATTAAACCATTAAGTGCAACCAATAGCATTACCCTACGTAGCTCATTAATTAATATGCCAAGTAATAATGCAACTACAAGAGTTGATGTTAAAGGCTGGAGAGAACACAGGGCTGCATTTTTAAGTGGTGAAGATGGCTGGTTAGAATTTTCAAATATTAATTTAGATGGAATAAAAGCAATTGATTTTTCTTATGGCATTCCACAGCAGTTAGATAAAGGATATGTAGTTACTTTATTCCAAGATGAGCCTACGCCTGGCAAAGGAAATAAAAATGTAATTGCGGAGCTTAAAATGGAAAATTACAAAGGGACTTTATTTAGCACCCAAACATTGCCATTGCAAAATGTGAAACCCGGTGATCATAAATTATTTTTAAAAATAGTAAGAGTCAATAAAGAAGAGGGACACCGCTTAGCGGTTATTTCCTTGAAGTTGATTCCGAATTAATAATAAAGCTAAGTAGGAATTATATAAAGAAGCCGCCCCGAATTATCGGGGCGGCTTCTTTGTTTTAAGTCAAACTAATAAAATAAGTTTATATAATTTTCATGAACTATACTTTATAATATTGCTCCCATCCTTTGCGTGGAGGAGCACCTAATAACATTTCATTGGCTAACTTATTATTAGTGATTTTTTTCGTTTTTCTATCAAACTTAATGGTCGTATTTAAATGTTGCGAGATAACCCCCAAGCAAAATACTTGACTTAATGGTCCTGCAATTTCAAATGGCGAGCGTGTTTTTTCTTCACCCTTACAAGCCTTTAAAAAGTTTGCATAGTGATTAGAAGGGCTCACTGGTACGTCCGGAAGTTTTCCTGCCATATCTTTCGCCTTATCTTCTGGAATAATATAAAGTTGTGCACCATGTGATCCACCTTTAAAAGTTAAATCCTTGCCATAAATAATTTTACCGGGATTAAAACGAGGCGCTTTTGCTTTGCCATTTTTAGGCGGTGGAATATTTGGATCTGGTGCCATTGGATCACCATACCCTTCTGGGAATGGCGGAATATTATTTACACCATCATACCAAGTAATATCACAAGCTGGCATTCCTTTACGCTCAGGGAACTTAAATAAAATAGTAGAATCATTAGGATAGAAGAA
>CAJBLA010000309.1 GCA_903953815.1 uncultured Bacteroidota bacterium
CGGTTATGGTAAAGTATTTATTGTACCCCATGAAAAAATTGGCAATCAAATGCAAGGGGGTGTTTTTGAGTTACCCATCCCCACTTTTTCAACTGGCGTAATGCGTGGGAGATTTAATCCAGGTGACGGTCAATTATATGCTTGTGGCTTATCTGCATGGGGATCAGCACAACCGGAATTAGGTGGATTTTATCGCATTAGATATAATGGCGAAAAAACGATTGTACCATTATCACTCCATGTATTCCCAAAATGGCATTCGCATTAAATTCTCCCATGAATTAAATAAAAAAAATGTAGAAGATATTACGTCCTATGAAGTGCAAACTTGGGATTTAAAAAGGTCAAGAAAATATGGCTCTGATCATTACAATACAAAAGCGCTTATCGTTAAAAATGCAACCTTAAGTAAAGATAGAAAAGAGATATTCCTAACCATCATGGATGTTAAACCGACGAATGTTATGGAGGTAAAATTCCAATTATTAGATGACACAGGGAAGCCAGTTAAGGGACTCATACAAAATACCATTAATCAAATTGGAAAATAAGTTAACCCGCTACTTTAAATCCACATTGCAATAATTTATTTTCAATGCATCCATGACAGGAATATGCTTTTTAACTCGATCCGAAAAAGCAACATAATTTTTTGGACGCTTAGGCGACCATCCAATTTCAGCCAATGCCAATGCTCTTGGGAACGTCATATATTCTGCATAAGCAGGTGTTCCAATATATTCTGTCCATAAATTAGCTTGTACACCTACAATATGTTTTGCTTCTGCTTCCGTTAATTCTGGTAAATCAGGTTCAAAGGAATAACACTTTGATAAAGATAAATTACCACCAATAGCCAATGGTTGTGTTTTAGGATCTGCTTGATAATAATCCAAATAGAAAAAGTTATTTGGAGACATCACTACATCATGGTTTAATTTTGCTGCCTCAATACCCCCTGCAGTACCTCTCCATGACATCACCATTGCATTCGGCGAAAGTCCTCCTTCTAAAATTTCATCCCATCCTAGCATCTTTTTACCTTTTGAAGTGATGAATTTATCTATCCTTCCAATAAAATAGCTTTGTAATTCATGCTCATCTTTCAATTTCAATTTTTTAATTAAATCCTGACAAAACCTACTTTCTTTCCATTGTTTTTTAGGACACTCATCTCCACCAATGTGTATATATTGACCAGGAAATAAAGCCATCACTTCCGTAAGTATATCCTGCATAACTGTAAAAGTTTCCTCACGTGGACATAAAACATCTTCAGATACCCCCCATTTTGTAGCCACTTCATAAATTTTATCTGGATTGCAACCCAATTGCGGATAAGCAGCTAACAATGCTTGAGAATGTCCTGGCATTTCAATTTCAGGAATAATGGTAACGAATTTTTTTGAAGCATAGGCTACCACTTCTTTAATATCCTCCTGTGTATAAAAACCCCCATAAGGTGTTTTATCAAATTTCATATCCTTGTAAGCACCCACCATACTCTCTTTTCTGATGGAACTTATACTAGTCAATAATGGGTATTTTTTTATTTCAATTCTCCAACCTTGGTCTTCTGTTAAATGCCAATGAAACGTATTTAATTTATATACTGCCATTAAATCAATATAGCGTTTAATAAAATCGACAGAATAAAAATGCCTACCCGCATCCAACATTAAACCACGATAACTGAATCGAGGCGCATCCGCCACTTGGCAAGCCGGCACTGTTGCTATTATATTTGACTTTACCGCTGTATAAACTTGTGCAGGCATCAATTGAAACAAGGATTGCAATGCATAAAAAGCACCTTTCCCATTTTTGGATTGAATGGTAATATTTTTAGTAGTAATATTTAATTGATACGCTTCATCACCCAATTGGTCATTTTGCACAAAAAAGATACCATTTGATTTTAAAGAACCAGCTTTTACAGGTAATGCAATATCAAAGGAAGCTTTTAATTGCTCAGCAAGCATTTTGGCTACAGATGTAATATCATTATCCTTAGCGATTACTGTAATAGCAGTATTTGACTTAAATGAATACACCCCAGTAGCAGGTATTAATTTTTGTGGTTCAGGGATGATTGTATACTGATTTTGTGAGAAAGCAGTTACTGAAACACAGGCAACTAAAAAGGATAAAATAAATGATTTCATAGGTTTTGATATTTACATAACAATATTAATTAATTTAACTGTGATTACAAGTCATTTAATAAATATAATAGCTACGACCCTTCTTTCTTGAAATAAATAGATAAACAGTTGATAACTATCGCAAAATGTATTAATTTAATACTCCTAACTAAAAGGTTTTATCAATTTTAACTACTTGAATTATGAAAGTTTTATTCGCTTTATCCCTATTATGTGCAACCACTGTTATGGGACAAAAATCAACCGTGGAAGCATGGGAAACCATGTTTAATGGCAAGGATTTAACTGGATGGACACCCAAAATTAGGTATGCAAAATCTGGCGAAAATGTTAAAAATACGTTTCGAGTAGTGGATGAAAAATTGGTGGTGAGTTATGACCAATATGATAGTTTTAATGAGCAATTTGGACATTTATTTTATAATAAAAAGTTCAGCTATTACCGCATTAAATTACAATACCGCTTTACAGGTGAGCAAGCCAAAGATGGCCCAGGTTGGGCTTATAGAAATAGTGGCATCATGATACATGGACAATCTCCTGAATCCATCGGTAAGGATCAGGACTTTCCCGTATCCATTGAAGTTCAGTTATTGGGAGGCAATGGCAAGGAAAAACGCACTACCTGTAACCTATGTACACCTGGAACAAATGTAGTGATGAATGGTAAAGTGTTTACACCCCATTGTATTAATTCCACTTCAGATACTTATCATGGTGATCAATGGGTAAACGCAGAGGTAATTGTATTAGGGGATTCAATTGTGCAACATTTCGCCAATGATAAAATGGTGTTGTCTTATGAAAAGCCGCAAATTGGCGGCGGTAATGTAAGTGGTCAGGAAAATATTTTTGGCACCAGTGGTCAATTATTAACAGAAGGAACTATTTCATTACAAAGTGAAAGTCACCCTGTTGAATTTAAAAGTATTAAAATTTTAAATTTAGAAGGCTGCATGGATCCTACAGCTAAAAATTATAAAACCTACTTTATAAAATCAAAACCAAGCGATTGTCGTTATTCCAAAAAAGAGAAATAGCAAATTTAATCCGCTTTATTTTTTCCTTTGACAAAAACTTTTACGCCATTCTGCTTTGTCCAAAGCTCATATTCTGCAATCATTTCATTTAATAATGTAGTATTGGTTTTGGCTAAATTATTGGATTCCGTCAAATCCATTGACATATCATATAATTCCCAGGCGGCATCTTCCACATCCTTAACTATTTTCCAATTACCTTTTCGCATTGCCTTATTTCCCACATGTTCCCAAAAATAAGTTTCTGGTTGCATGGCTTTGCCATTCCATAAATAACTTAAACTTTGACCGGGTAAATTATTAATTGGAACGCCTGCTAATTCTAAACTTGTGGGTAATAAATCAATGATATGGCCTACGCCCTCGTTAAATCCTGGCTTAGCTTTAATTTTTGCAGGCCATTGTATTATGCAAGGCGTTATCATACCACCTTCATGCATAAATTTTTTGTACTTTCTGAATGGCGTATTGGAAACATTGGCCCAAGGATAATCATACGTTACATAAGAACCTTTCGCTCCAATAGGCACATTTTTATCATTGAAATTACGACCATCCACATTTTCAGCACAGCCCCCATTATCAGACATAAAAACAATAAGCGTATTGTCATATTGTTTGTTTGCTTTTAAAGTAGCAATCAATCGACCAATATTTTGATCCATACGATCAACCATTGCAGCATATACAGCCATTTTTCTTACCCATTGTTTTTTATCAGCAACCTTATCCCAATCTTCAATATCAGCTGGCCTTTCGGTTAATTGATAACGCTTGTCAATTAAACCTAACTGAATCATTTTTTTATATCGATTCGTTCTTGTTACATCCCAACCTTGTTCATATAATTTTTCATATTTCACAATATCTTGTTCATACGCATGAATCGGAAAATGTGGCGCAGTATAAGCTACGTATAAAAAAAAGGGATTCGCTGCATGTTGTTTTTTTTGATCATTTAAATATTGAATCGCATAAGATGTAAACGCATCCGTTAAATAAAAACTATCCTTAGGTATTTCAAATTCCTTATCATCTAAAACAATATGTCGTTTCCCTATTTCTTGTGGAATAATTTCAAAATAGCTAGATGCCCCTGAAATCAAACCAAAGTAATGCTCAAAGCCTCTCGTTAATGGCCAATGTTGTGCGCGTTCCCCTACATGCCACTTCCCTGTCATATAGGTATTATAACCATTTGCTTTCAAGGTTTCCGCAATGGTTGGATACTTTGGATCTAAATAACCCTGGTAAGTTCCTGTTTGAATTGGCGCAGTTTCAGGGCTGACCATTTCACCCATTCCTACTGTATGTGGAAACTGCCCAGTTAACAAAGAGGCCCTTGTTGGACAACATCTTGCATTATTATAAAAACTTCTAAGCTTAATTCCATTGGCAGCTATCTTATCCAAATTAGGTGTTTTAATTTCACTTCCGTAGCATCCAATATCAGAATAACCCATATCATCCGCCAATATATAAATGATATTAGGTCGTTGAGGTATGGTATCATTGGCGCTTGCAAATAGGGATAAGAATAAAAAAATAAAAAGCAATGATTTACTTTTCATGAATGAATTTATTTTTAGGGATCTATTTTGATGAACCATAATTGTTGTATTATTTTTTTATAAAGGCTGGATTATACTTAGCTCTTTTTTTAAACCCTTCAAAAGGACGCATTAAACCAAAACGAGGATAACTATCAAAAATATCACCATTCCCTAATACACGAGGATCACCCTGTGTTGTTAAGGATTGGTCCAATTTACTTTTTAATTGCGCTTTAATTTTTGCTACACTTGCTTGTCCAGATAAATCATTTAAGCAAAAAGGATCTTTTAGAATATCATATAGCTCCTCCGAATTCCTTTTCTCAAATCCCTTTTTAAAAAGCTTGGCATAACTTGCTTTGTTTTTTATCATGAATGATTTTGTAGGTGAATTATCAATATCCTCATACCCCTCTAATATGGGTTTCATATCTGCTTTCTTTTCTGTTGATTCCACTTTATCCAAACTTGCAGGATCTCCTGCTGGCCATCGATCTGTTTTAAAATTTTCAATATATAAATAGTTATTCGTACGTATTGCCCTAGCTGGATAACCAACATTGTCAGGCCTTGCATGTGAATGCCTTTCCCTCCCTGTTAAAATGAATGACCTTGAAGTATCAATGAATCCTGATTTACTACTAGAAAATATAGGTACCAATGATTTGCCAGTAATGCCTTCAAAATGTTTTACACCTGCCATATCCAAAAAGGTTGGTGCTAAATCAATTAAACTAACTAGATCATTCACCTTTCTTTGCTTGCCATTAATACCGGGGCCACTGATGGCTAAGGGTACATGCATTCCATATTCTTGTAAATTCGCTTTTGCATATGGAAACGCCATTCCGTTATCAGCAGTAACTACTATAATCGTATTGTCCAATTCACCAGCTGCTGCTAACATTTTTATGATCTTATCTAACTGTTTATCAAACCACTCAATTTCAAGCGCATAATCAAGCATATCATTTTTTACAACTTCAGTATTGGGTAAAAATGAAGGCACAGATACACCATTAACGTCAAGCCCTGATTTTGCGCCAGAACCTTCCTCGTAATCTCGATGTGGTTCCTTGGATCCATACCAAAAGAAAAATGGTTGATCCGCAGGTTTCTGTGATAAAAATTCCTCAAAATTAGAAGCATAATCTGTCTTACTTATTCCTGTTGTTGGTACTGTTGTAAATTCTTTCCGATTATATTCAGGTCCTACTGGGTTTCGCTTCCAACCTGCATCAATAAAATTACCTGGATCCCAAGGTTTACCAGTGAAACCAATAAAATAACCAGACGCTTCCAATGCAGTTGTAAATACAGGGAATTTATTTGGAAAATAACTTGCATGCGTTCCAGCTTCTTCCAATTGCCAGATTTGTCTGCCCGTTAATATTGCAGCCCTTGATGGACTACATTGTGGCGCAGCAACAAAAGCATTATTAAAAAGTATACCATTCGCAGCAACACGATCAAACGCAGGTGTATGGTATATTTTTTGACCATAAATGGAAGTATGCGGATAAGACTGATCATCTGCAATGGCAAATAAAATATTGGGAGGTCGTTTGCTTGTTTTTTTTGTTTGTGCATTAATTACATTGGTTTGAAGTAACGACAAAATAAGCAAGGTCAAAAAACAAGTTAATTTTTTCATTTTCATACGCATTAAATTACACATTATATAAATAATCAACAAAAGATAACCCTTCTATTTTAACTTTTGCATGATAATAGTTGCGCTGAAATTATGTGCATGAATAATTGAATTAAATCCGATGGCATTTTAATAAAATTGAATATCTTGTTAGTACAAATCAATGAAATAACGCATGATGAAATTTAATAATCTATACAAGAAAATCTTAGTTTCCATTTGCATTATGGGAATGACTACGTCCTATGCGCAACAGCGACCAAATGTGATTGTTATTTATTCAGATGATCAGGGTGCGATTGATTTAAATTGCTATGGAGCGAAAGACTTATTAACGCCCAATATTGACAAATTCGCTGCAAGCGGAACCATGTTTACGCAATTTTACGCTTCTCCTGTTTGTTCTCCATCCAGGGCTTCCCTACTTACAGGCTTAAATCCACAACGCGCAGGCCTTCCTGGAAATGCTTCTGAAACAAATGGTGATGTTGGTTTGCCTAATGACCGATATACGCTTGCTGAACTTTTTAAGAGTGTGGGATATAATACGGCACATATCGGGAAATGGCATTTAGGTTATAAAACTGAAATGCGCCCTAATGCGCAAGGCTTTGATTATTCTTTTGGGCACATGGTTGGTTGTATTGATAACTATTCACATTATTTTTATTGGAATGGTCCCAACAAACATGATTTATACAGAAATGGAAAAGAAGTATTTTATCCAGGTCAATACTTCCCAGACTTAATGGTGAAAGAAGCTGGTGAATTCATGGAGAAATCTCAGCAAAGTCCATTTTTCATGTACTTCGCAATTAATATGCCGCATTATCCTTACCAAGGAGATCCAAAATGGTTGGAATACTATAATAAAAAAGGAGTTCCATACCCACGTAATTTGTATGCCGCATTCATGACCAGCTTAGATGACAAAATTGGCGACTTACTTCAAAAAGTGAATGCACTTGGACTTACCAATAATACCATTATTATTTTTCAATCCGACAATGGCTATTCAACGGAAGAGCGTGCACATTTTGGCGGCGGTAGTGCAGGAGTATATCGTGGTGCGAAAGCAAGTTTATTTGAAGGAGGTATTCGTGTTCCTTCTATTATTAGTTGGCCTGCTAAAGTTCCAAAAGGACAAGTTCGTAATCAATTTGCTGTTAATACAGATTGGTTCCCTACCCTTGCTGAATATTGTAATATCAAATTACCGCGCAACGATTTAGATGGGAAAAGTTTGGTATCTGTCATCAATAGTGCAGCTGCTGAAACAATGCATCCAGAAGGATACTGCTGGGAATTTAAAAAAATGTGGGTGGCAAGAAAAGGAAAATGGAAATTGATGGGTAATCCAGTGGACACTTCAAATAAAGGAGCATTGAACGATAACGATATTTTATTTTTAGTTGATTTAGAAGCGGATCCTTCAGAATCAACCAATGTCGCAACAAGTCACCCTGATATTGTCAACGAATTAAAAACACAATACCAAAATTGGGGAAAGACTAATAAAAAAAAATAAGCTTAGTTCACTAAATATTTTATAAAAGGATCCTTATATTCTTTAGCCCAAGACAATAATTGTGCCCTGCAATTTTTTAATGCACTTGTGTATTTGGGGTCGTCAATTAAATTAACCATCTCTCCCGGATCATTTACAATATCGTATAATACTTCAGACTTTTCTCCATAATTATAAATCCAATATTTAAATTGCTTATTTCTAAGCATTCTGCCTTCTGGATTTAAAGGTTGCCCATTCATGGGTGCACCTTGTGATAATTTATCTGAAACAACAATATAATCACGATTGGGAATTTGACTTATTTGTTTAAATGCACTTGCTAAGCTTTTCCCTTTCGAAGTCACCGGAATAGGGATACCCGCAAAGTCACAAATAGTAGGTATTACATCAATGCCTGATTGCACGAACACCTCCGACTTTAATTGCTTCCCATTATTATAACTCATGATGAAAGGCACTTTGGAAGCCTCTTCATAAAAAACTGTTTTTTGATTCCAACGGTGTGCCCCCTGTAAATCACCATGATCACTTGTAAACACAATCAAGGTATTTTTATCTAATCCTTTTTGACGCATGATATTTAAAACCTTACCTATTTCTGCATCTACCTTTTCTACTAATCTGTAATAGGACCAAATATATTCCCGCCATTTTTGATCCGTAAAATTCCCAACAGGGAATGCAGGATTTGCTTGAATTAACTTGCGCATCATCGCCATAAATTCGGTCTCATTTTTCGAAGGCAACGCATTCGACCTTAACGGTGGTAATTGTTCCTCACTAGGGGGATTTCCAATATCGCCATCAGGTAAATTATCTCCTCTTGCCCATTGACAAATATTATGTGGATTCATAAAAGACATGACTAATAAAAATGGCTTCTCCCTTTTTAATTCAAAAAAATATTTGGCATAATTAGGTAATAAACTATCCGTGCCATTTCCTTTTTTATTGGACATATAACTGAAGCCATGGGTTTCGGCTTTGTTACGATCATAGGGTAAATGCCATTTGCCAATATACCCGGTTTCATAACCTGCATTTTTAAAAATGGTTCCCATGGAAGGAAAAGTAACTGGATCAATTAAGGTGTCATCATTATTTTGAATACCTAACTCATGTGGATACCTTCCAGTAAATATGGAACTTCGCGAAGGCACACATAAAGGATTGGCACAATAGGCATTGGTAAAACGTACACCATGACTTGCTAAATAATCGATATTGGGCGTATTAATAAACTTTGTCCCTAAATTAATACTCATGGTTTCAGCAGACAACTCATCTGTCATGATAAAAAGCACATTGGGCTTTTGTTGCGCAAAAACAGTTACGGAAACCAATACCAATAAATTGATAATTGCAACACTGATTGAAAATTTGAAAGGCATACACCCTATATTTAATTTATTTACAACAAAAATTATAAATCATCATCGTCTTCCCCCTTTTTCTTCTTTACTTTAATTACAGGTTTTGCCACTAATTCAGGTCGTACCATTTGCTTAAACACCCCTCTGAAAATGGCAATGAGTTTTTGTTGTTCTGGATGCAAATCTTTTTCTAGAATTTTATTTTTTTCTAAAGGATCTTTGAGCACATTATATATTTCTCCAGTTTCGTATAATTTCCATTCTTTATTATGTACAAATCTTGCACTTGGGAAATCGCCTTTTTTAGGATCATAATGCGAAAACAACCAATCCCTTGGTGTATATTTTTCACCCAAAAGTTGTGGCATTAAACTGACACCGTCAGTAATAAATCCATTAGGCAAGGCAATATTTGCCGCATCCGCCATGGTTGGTAAAAAATCGGTGAAGTCAACTAAATTTTTATTGATTTGGCCTGGCTTAATTTTACCTGGCCAATAGGCGACCATCGGTACATGGATGCCATATTCATTCGTATAACCTTTATTGCCTGGAATTTCACGACCATCCGCCATTTTGGAAGTGATACCAACGCCAGTTCCATTATCTCCTGTGAAAAGGATTAAAGTGTTTTCTAAAAGCCCCAATGATTTTACTTTGTCAATAATGTCCCCCACACTTTTATCTAAGTAGGCCATTTCATCTTTAAAGTGAATATTATCAGCTTTACCACCACCAGGCTCCCCTTTCGCTACCACTTTAAAATCCTCATATGCTTTCTGATTTAAAGGTGTTGGTACAAATGGCTTATGTGATAAAACCATGGGATAATAGACAAAGAATGGAACGTCTTTTTTACGCTCCATAAAATTTTTAATAAAGTTGACAAACAATTCTGGCCCATACTCTCCATTGTTATACTTTTTCATCACCCCATTCTCAATCAACTTTGGATCCTTATAACGCTCATTGTAGGTGGAACTGGTATCCATTAAATTCCACAACAAGTATTCATCAAAACCTGATTTATAGGGCGCATATTCATCCCCCTTTAATTGCCACTTACCAGCAATACAAGTAGCATAGCCATGGGACTTAAATAAATGCGCAAAAGTGGTTTCATTCTGATCTAAGTAACCCCACTTTTCATAATTTCTAAAATTGGATTTGCCTGTCATTATTTGAATACGTGATGGCGAACAAAGTGGCTGCGCATAACACTGCTCAAATAATACACCCTGTTTGGCCATCGCATCAATTCGGGGTGTTTTATAAGTAACACTACCATAAGCACTTATTGTTTCAAAACCAATATCATCTCCTAAGATTAAAATAATATTAGGTTGCTTTTCATTTTTACTTTTTACACTTTGAGCAATTGATGTATTTGAAATACAAACCATTAAGCAAAACAAATAAATACAACTGCTTTTTATTTTCATGTGTAAAAATTAATATTCAATGAAAATTATTTATAAGGTTATTTTCCATTCGTTGTTCATTGGTCTACCTAATAATGCACTTGCTTCAGCGTCATTCAAAATAGTTTCTTTTTTTGGATTCCATTTTAAAGAACGATTCAAACGATAAGCGATATTTCCAAGATTACAAACTGTTGCAGTACGATGCCCAATTTCAACATCACAAACAGGCTTTTTGCGCGTGCGCATTGCACTTAAGAAATCCTTATAGTGATTCGTACTATTGTAAACGCGTTTGTCCGCATCCGTGAAAATTTTGTCCTTCAAACTGACAGGACTTGTTTCAAGCTTACCTCTTTGTACTTTTATTTCTCCTTCGGTACCAAAAAAGTGAATTGCATTATTCCACTCCCACTTTTCATGCGTCATAGTAATTCCATTAGCATAACGATACGTTAAGTAAAGATTCTCTTTGCCATCAGGTGCAATAACTTCTACCGGGCCTGAATGATCCATATCCAATGCCCATTGTACAATATCATACATATGTGCACCCCAATCTGTAACGCCACCGCCGCCAAATTCTCTATACTTTCTCCAATTTGGAAATACATCTTTGGTGATGGGTGGCGCTAATTCTGCATTAAAGTTCGCAAATTCATTTGGGCCTAACCATTTACTCCAATCCAAACCCTGTGGCATTGGTTCCGCTGGTAAATCATATACAATTGGGGCTGGTCCTACATTCACTTTAATATGCTTTATTTCACCAATAGTTCCATTACGAACTAACTCAGCTGCTTGTCTAAATTCATTCCAAGAACGTTGCATACTTCCTGTTTGGAACACGCGATCATATTTACGTGTTGCTTGCACCATTGCTCTTCCCTCTTTTACTGTTAATGAAAGTGGCTTTTCACAATAGATATCTTTACCCGCCGCAGCTGCTCTAACTGCCATTGCAGCATGCCAATGGTCTGGTGTTGAAATAACAACAGCATCCACATCTTTACGTTCTAACAATTCCCTAAAATCAGTATACACGGGCATATCAGCATACACCCCTAATGTTGGATTTTTTAAATAGGTTGCTTTTATTTTATCCATGGTTGCTTCCGCTTTACCAGGATACACTTCACTTAATGCAACTATGCGCGCTTCGCCCGTATTTATAAAAGACCCAGCTAAGCTTTTTGCTTGTTTACCTGCGCCTATAAAACCTAATGTAATCATATCACTTGGTGCAGTATAGGGAACACCATGTACATTTTTACCGCCCAATACAAATCGAGGAACGAACATAAAAGCTGCGGCTGCCTTTGTAGATTGGCCCACAAATGAACGTCGGTTGATATTGTTTTTTGATGACTGTTTCATATAATTATTTTTTTTTGAAATTGTGTTATTAGAAATGCTTTTGTAATTTAATCTTTTTATTGCGTAATTGAATAAGGAAAATTTATTGGCAATACCCCCCTTTTTAAGTTCGGTTTCACCCCCATATTAAAAATAAGTTTGCCCCCCTTCAATAAATCATCATGGGTAATGTAATTATTGTTAAACGGCTTTCCACGCAAGCTTGCCGATTGTATGTATACATTTTGTTCATTATTGGCTGGCGCTTCAATGCTTAACTTTTTGCCATTGTCCAAATTCAAAGTGATTTTCTTGAACAAGGGCGAACCAAGTACATATTCTTGTGAACCAGGACATACTGAATAAAATCCCATGGCGCTAAAAACATACCAAGCACTTGTTTGTCCGTTATCTTCATCCCCACAATAACCATCTGGTGTTGGGCGATATAATTTATTCATGGCATCTCTTACATGAAACTGAGTTTTCCAAGGAGCCCCACAATAATTATATATATAAATCATGTGCTGGATAGGTTGATTGCCATGTGCATATTGCCCCATATTCATTACCTGCATTTCGGTCATTTCATGAATAACACCCCCTTTATATGCAGATCCATCAAAGACAGGTGGTTGATTAAATACACTATCCAACATGGATTCCATGACCTTATTTCCTCCCATTAAATTTGACAAGCCCTTGAAATCCTGAAACACACTCCAACTATAATGCCAAGCATTGCCTTCGACAAATTCACCACCCCATTTCAATGGATTGAAATTATTTTGAAAACTTCCATCCGTATTTCTCCCACGCATCAAATTATATTTGGGATCAAAAATATTTTTATAATTCAACGCACGTTGTTCAAATTTTTTAATTTGATCTTCCGGCTTTTTTAATAAGGAAGATAAATTGCGTAAACAAAAATCAGCATAAGCAAACTCTAAAGTTTTTGCAGCACTTCCTCCATATTTATCAACGGGCACATAGCCCAATGTATTGTATTCTTTTACCCCGTTACGACCCAACGTATTGAGCGGGCCTTGTTGTTCTGTGTTTTTCATTAAGGCTTCATACAAAGTATTGATATCAAACCCTCTTATCCCTTTTGTGTATGCATCTGTAATTACCGAAGC
>CAJBLA010000310.1 GCA_903953815.1 uncultured Bacteroidota bacterium
AATAAATAATAAAGTCACCCAAAACAATCCATTCCATACATGATCATCGGGTTGTCCCATGGTTAAGTAAATCACAAAAGTGGTGGAAGCAATATATAATAGGATACCAAAAAAAGTATACTGCTGCCTAAATTCAAGCAGCGCATCTTTTTTCAATAAGGTATAAACTATTTTGAGGCGCATACTCGGCATCTTGGTTCGTAATTATTTTTTTCGCCTAAAACAACAGTTCCTTCTTCATCACTAGTTCGATAAGATACATTTGCCAAATGTCCGCATTGCACACAAATAGCATGCAACTTGGTGATAAAGTCGCCCACAGATAAAAGTGCAGGCATGGGGCCAAATGGTTTACCTAAATAATCCATATCTAATCCTGCAACAATGACTCTCTTGCCTTGCATCACCAAGGTCTCGCAAACTGCAACAATGCCTTCGTCAAAAAATTGTGCTTCATCGATGCCTATTACTTGGGCATGTTCAGCAAGTGCAAGTATTTCACTTGAGTTTGCCACTTGGGTAGAGGCGATCGCATTGGAATCGTGACTTACAATTTTAGTAACATCGTAACGCGTATCGGTTGCTGGCTTGTATATTTCAATTTTTAAATTAGCAATTTTGGCTCTTTTTAATCTCCGAATCAATTCTTCGGTTTTGCCACTAAACATGCTGCCGCAAATCACTTCAATCCATCCTCTGCGCTCGCCAGTTATATTCTGCTCAATAAACATAGACAATAATTAATTTAGTTTCTTCGTTTTAATAATAAGGGTAAAGGTATTGCCCCAAAAGTAAACATTCCTATGGATAGCGTAAAGGCTTTGGTGGAAAAATTAAGTGAGCAGTTGCGTCAAAATGAGGATAAAACGCGTTTAATAATAACTGCACAACAAATATTGACAGAATTGGGTGGGGCAGTAGTGGCTAAGCCATTGCCTCAGAATATATATCAGGAAACAACCATGGTTGCACCAGCCGAGGAAGTAGTGATTCAAACGCAGATTTCTCCGGAACTTGCACCTGTCAGCAACACTGACCAAGAGCTGGAAACACCTGTGGAAGTCATCGATGAAAACTTGGTCCCTAATATTGTGGAAGCGCACGCTGTTGAAAATAGTCAAGTAAATTTAGCAGAAGTAAAAACTGAGCCAATCCTAGTTGCGTCTGAAAAAATTGAAATAAGAGAGGTGAAGGAGGTGAAAGATCATTTGGTAATGGAGCCAATTAAGGATTTACGATCAGCGATTGGCATCAATGATAAGTTTCAATTTATCCAAGAATTATTTGATGGAGACGAAAAGGCATTCGAAATTGGTATTAAAACAATCAATGCTTTTAAAATATTTCCAGAAGCGCAATTTTATATCAAAAGAGAATTAAGAGAAAAGAATAATTGGGACGAGGAAAGTAATGTTGTGAAACAATTTGATCAATTGATCAAAAGGCGATTTTCATAAATAAATTCCATTGTTTTTTGGGTAGCACCTGCATTTTGAGAAATAAAATTTGCAGATGATTCGCAAGCCTTTGTATATTTTTCAGTTTGGTCTGATAATAGTTCAAGTGTTTTACTGAATGAGTTTACATCATGTATTTTAAATCCGCCACCTGCATTCACAAGTCCACGTGCTTCAATATATTTTTCATCATTAGGTCCCCAAAAAACAGGTTTCCCAAATGCTGCTGGTTCAAGTACATTATGTATACCCTCAGCGCCAAATCCGCCACCAATATAGGTTATATAAGCGTGTTGGTATAAATTACGTAACAATCCTATTTGGTCAACAATGATCACTTTTGCATTATTAAATTTTTGGTGGCTTGCAGCAAATGAAGTTAAAGTGGTGGCATTATTAAATAGCGTTACACATTTTTGAATAGATGCGCTATCCACATGGTGGGGAACCACGATCCAATTTAGGTTTGTGTATTTTTCGGCTAAGCTTGCTAATAAAATATGGTCTTTTTCCCAAGTGCTTCCAGCAATTATTATTTTAGCATTATTCAATTTCTGCAGCCAATCAAAATGGGTGCTTGATTTAGAAGTGCGCAACACTCGATCAAATCGGGTATCTCCAGTGATGCTGATTTTTTGTTCTGGGAAAAAAGGAGAAATTAATTTTTTGGAGTTTTCATCTTGCACCAAAATGGCATAAAATAAGGAAACCATCTTTTTATAAATTCCCCCGTACCATTTAAAAAATATTTGCGTTGGTCTGAATATAGCAGCCACTAATAAAGTAGGGATGTTTCTTTTTTTGGCTTCTGATAAATAATAAAACCAAAATTCATACTTGATAAAAATGACCAACTTGGGTTGCACTATATCAAAAAAATGTTTTGCATTGGATGCGCTATCCATGGGTAGGTAAGTGACAAAATCTACCGACGGATCGTTTTTGCGATGCAGGTATCCTGAAGGTGAAAAAAAAGTAAGCCAAATTTGATACCCTGGATAATCTGCCTTTATTTTTTCAATGATGGGTAAGCCTTGTTCAAACTCACCATAGGAGGCACAGTGCACCCAAATGATGGGCTTTTGTATTTTTTCAGCAAGGCCGGTTATCTCATTCCATACCTCATTCTGCCCTAAAACCCATTGCTTGACCTTGCCATTAAAGGGGGCCGTGCATTTAGCCAGGAGCGAATAGATCAGTAAAAATAGATTGTAAATGACCATGGGTTGTGTCTGTCAGGCAAAAATCAATAAAATTCGGCATATAAATGGACATTTATTGCTAATAAACATACAATATTTAGATATTCTAGTGGGTAGGCCTTTTACCCTTTTTATAGTATTTTTGCAAAAATGGAATTGATGCGTAAAATTCAGATGGTAGATACAAAAAATCAGTATCTGGCTATAAAAAAGGAAGTGGATGAATCTATTCAAGGAGTTTTGGATAGTGCTTCCTATATTAATGGAAAAGCAGTGCAGGATTTTAGTCAAAGTTTAGCATCCTATTTACAAGTTTCACATGTTATTCCTTGTGCCAATGGTACAGATGCTTTACAAATTGCGATGATGGCATTAGGCTTACAACCCGGGGACGAAGTAATCACTCCTTCATTCACTTATATTGCGACCACAGAGGTAGTAGCCTTACTTGGATTAACTCCCGTTTTTGTGGATGTGGATCCTGTAACTTATTGTATGGATATTACTTCTTTAAAAAATGCAATTACACCAAAAACAAAAGCGATAGTTCCGGTTCACTTATATGGACATGCTGCACCGATGGCTGAAATTTTACAAATTGCCAGAGAAAATAATTTGTTTGTGATTGAAGATAATGCGCAAGCCATTGGTTGTGATTATACTTTCCCAAATGGAGAGACAAAGAAAACAGGAACGATGGGTCATATTGGTGCTACTTCGTTTTATCCAAGTAAAAATTTAGGTGCGTTTGGTGACGGCGGTGCATTATTTACCAATGACAAAGCCTTGGCTGATAAAATGACAATGATTGCCAATCATGGTCAATCAGCTAGATATTATCATGATGTGGTAGGATGTAATTCAAGATTAGATTCCATACAAGCAGCCATTTTAAATATTAAATTACAAAAACTGGATAGTTATAACCATGCACGTTTTCAGGTGGCGCAATTTTACAATCATGCATTTGCGGATATTAAACAAATCGTAACACCAGCTGTAAATAAATATAGCACGCATGTATATCATCAATACACGATTCAATTAGTTGGGGTGGATCGCGAAAAGTTTATAAAGCATTTGGGGGATCTTGACATTCCATGTATGATTTATTATCCAGTGCCAGGGCATTTGCAAAAGATGTTCGGCGAAGGAAAAAATGAACATTTACATTTGCCAGTGACTAATGCTTTAACGCCAGTGGTGTGCTCACTTCCAATACACACGGAAATGGAAGAGGCGCAATTAAAACATATTGCATCAGGAGTGAAATCCTTTTTTAATGCTTAAAATTTGAATCAATGAAAATTACAGTAATAGGAACAGGCTATGTGGGATTGGTAACAGGAACTTGTTTTGCAGAAACAGGTAACAAGGTTACTTGTGTGGATATAGATAAGGCGAAGGTGGATAAATTATCATCTGGTCAAATAACGATATACGAGCCAGGGCTTGAAAAAATATTTTTAAGAAATACGAAGGAAGGTCGATTGGTGTTTACCACTAATTTAGAAGAAGTTTTAGAGGCGTCTGAAATAATATTTTTAGCATTGCCTACACCGCCAGGTGCGGATGGGTCAGCTGATTTAAAATATGTGTTAGGCGTGGCTGATCAAATGGGTAAATTGATGAAAGGCTACAAAGTAGTGGTGAATAAGAGTACCGTACCAGTTGGTACGGCAGATAAAGTAAGGGAAGCGATTGCGAAAAATTATAAAGGTGAATTTGATGTAGTTAGTAATCCTGAATTTTTAAGAGAAGGGGTGGCAGTAGAAGATTTTATGAAACCTGACAGAGTGGTGATTGGAACAAAGTCCGAGCAAGCAAAAAAAGTAATGACTGAATTATATGCCCCTTTTGTTAGACAAGGAAATCCATTAATTTTCATGGATGAGCGCAGTTCAGAGTTAACCAAATATGCAGCAAATAGTTTTTTAGCCACAAAAATTTCATTCATGAATGAAATCGCCCAATTATGTGAACGTATGGGTGCGGATGTAGATATGGTGCGTAGAGGAATAGGAAGTGATGATCGTATTGGGAAGCGTTTCTTATTCCCAGGTATTGGATACGGTGGAAGTTGTTTTCCTAAGGATGTGCAAGCATTGGTGAAGTCATCGAATGAAGTAAATTATGATTTTGAAATTTTAAAAGCAGTGGAAAAAGTAAATGCACTACAAAAGTTGCATTTGGTGAATAAGATAAATAGGTATTTAAAAAATGATTTGCAAGGCAAGAAAATTGCTTTGTGGGGATTGGCATTCAAACCAAATACCGATGATATCAGAGATGCTCCAGCCATTGACATGATTAATGCTTTAACTGCTGCCGGTGCGACCATCACTGCCTATGATCCTGAAGCAATGCCCAATGTGCAAAATAAAATAGGCGATAAAATTAAATATGCAAGTAATCAATATGAAGCGCTATCCGGCGCGGATATATTAGTGATTGCAACGGAGTGGAGTGAGTTTAGAACACCCGATTTTGAGATCATCGAAAAAGAACTACCAAGTAAAGCGATTTTTGATGGTCGAAATTTATTTGATGTTGCGAAGATGAAGGAAATGGGGTATCACTATGAAAGTATAGGAAGATTGTA
The DNA here is from genome assembly GCA_903953815.1 of uncultured Bacteroidota bacterium. Classification (GTDB taxonomy): domain Bacteria; phylum Bacteroidota; class Bacteroidia; order Chitinophagales; family Chitinophagaceae; genus Sediminibacterium. The sequence continues at coordinate 5,262 of CAJBLA010000310.1, forward strand.
AATGTAGAAAGGGTGATAGAAGGTAGTTGTGAATTAAGTGGATGGACATCCTTGAAGTATTATAGAATGAACAATCTTTGATAAAAATAAAAAATTGGATGAGGTAGCAAAAAAATAATCATGAGTCAAAAAAGAATTTTAATCACAGGTGCTGCAGGATTTTTAGGATCTCATTTATCTGATCGATTTATTCGTGAAGGATATAAGGTAATCGCTATGGATAATTTGATTACGGGAGATATGAAAAATATTGAGCACTTAATGACGAATGAAAATTTTGAATTCGTATTGCATGATGTAACTAAGTTTATTGAAATTGAAGGGTCGCTTGATTATATATTACATTTTGCATCACCCGCAAGTCCCATTGATTATTTAAAAATACCCATTCAAACCTTAAAAGTGGGTGCCTTAGGCACACATAATTGTTTGGGTTTGGCAAAGGATAAAAAGGCGCGCATATTAGTCGCAAGTACAAGTGAAGTTTATGGTGACCCTTTAGTGCATCCACAAACAGAGGAATATTGGGGTAATGTAAATCCAGTGGGTCCAAGAGGCGTATACGATGAAGCAAAAAGATACATGGAATCGATTACCATGGCCTATCATACATTCCATCAGGTGGAAACGCGCATCATACGTATTTTTAATACCTATGGTCCAAGAATGCGATTGAATGATGGTCGTGCGTTGCCTGCTTTCATAGGACAAGCATTAAGAGGCGAGGATATGACCGTGTTTGGAGATGGTTCACAAACAAGAAGCTTTTGTTATGTGGATGATTTAGTCGAAGGTATTTATAGATTATTATTAAGTGACTATTCTAGTCCGGTGAATATTGGTAATCCAAATGAAATTAGTTTAAAGGATTTCGCGGAAGAGGTGTTGAAGTTAACGGGATCCTCAGTGAAAATTGTTTATAAGGAACTTCCTGTAGATGATCCAAAGCAAAGACAACCCGATATTACCAAGGCGAAAACTATTTTAGGGTGGGAGCCCAAAGTGGATCGTGCGGAAGGATTGAAAAAAACATACGATTATTTTAAGTCACTGCCTTCAAGTGAATGGACAAAGTTGCCTAAGGAATTCGTCTCTAAATAATCAACCAAACTTAATTTCCTAAACCACGCAATGAGTATAAAAAAAATATTAGTAACGGGTGCCAACGGGCAATTAGGTTGGGAGTTAACACAATTAGCGGCTAGTTATCCAATGTATGAATTCATCTTTGCAGATAGAAGCATGTTTGATTTATCGAAGCCGGAATTATTTGAATCATTGATACAACAATGGGCGCCACAAGCTATTATTAATACGGCTGCATATACCGCAGTAGACAAAGCGGAAGCCGAACAAGATTTGGCCAATTTAATTAATGCAACTGCTGTTGCTGAGTTAGCGCGTATTGCAGGTGCAAATGATATTTTATTTATTACATTCTCGACCGACTATGTATTTAATGGCAATGCAACTAGCCCTTATTTAACAGATACTATTATTGATCCGGTTAATTTTTATGGTACTACCAAAGCGAAAGGCGAGGGCTTGGGTTTAGCCGTGAATCCTAATATTATCATTATTCGTACTTCTTGGGTATTTAGTAGTCATGGGAATAATTTTGTTAAAACCATGATTCGATTAATGAAGGAGAGAGTAACTTTAAATGTGGTGAGTGATCAAATTGGTCGTCCCACTTATGCAAAGGATTTAGCTATTGCTACATTAAAAATAATCGATGAAGTAAATGGGGGTAAAAAAATACATGGTGTTTATCACTATGCGAACAAAGGGGTGACGAGTTGGTTTGAATTTGCACAGCAAATCAAAAAAAATGCAGGACTAAGCTGCGAACTAATTCCGATTAATACCGCGCAATTTCCAACACCAGCAAAAAGACCCGCTTATTCTGTATTAGATACCCAAAAAATCGAAACAGCAATTAATTTAGAAATTCCAAGTTGGAAGGAATCCTTAATGGCTTGTCAAAAAATGTTAGGATAAATTAAATGAAAAAGGAAGCATTATTAAAACAGTTGCAGTCGCAAACCTATGTGATGATCAAGCCTTCACCATTGCATGGTATTGGTGTTTTTGCGATTCGTGATATACCCAAAGGCACTAAGGATATTTTTTCAGAAGGCTTTGGGGATTGGATAAAAGTTAGCAAGGATGAAGTGGATGCTTTACCAACACATTCAAAGGAGTTGATCGAAAATCATTGTTTGTTTGATGAAGACAGTTATTTTATTCCTGAATATGGATTTAAGTTGGTTGATTTGGTGATTTATTTAAATCATTCTGAAACGCCGAATGTTCTATCTTTAAATGACGGGGAACAGTTTGAGGCATTGGTGGATATAAAAGCAGGGGAGGAATTGCTAGTTGATTACGGAACGATTGTTGAATGCGATGAGTAAAGGGATGAGTATTGCGCTCAATTTTGCACTTCGTGTAAGTGGTTATGGGAAATAGTGTAATGGTTACTTCTAAACTTTGATTTATATAATTTCAAATAGTTCCTACATGAAAAAAATCTTTTTTATTCTTTCTGCAATCTTGCTTTTCAATCAAGCACAGGCATTCACTTTTACAGATACTTTAAAAATTAAAAAAACTGCCGATTTTGTATTGGATGGCGCTGGAACCAATGTGCAATGGGACTCCGCTGCATGGGTTAACTTGATTCAACTGGATTCAGGAGTACGTGGCTATGATACTAAGTTTAAAGTACTTTATTCAGATGCGGGTGTGTATGTATTTTTTACAGGAAATGATAAAAAAGTGACCTCTACTTTCACAAAGGATTTTGATAATTTATTTACGGCGGATGTATTTGAAGTGTTTTTTCATCCGCAACCTAAAATGCCTATTTATCTAGAATATGAAGTGAATGCATTAAATGCAGAATTAGTATTATTGGTACCGCATTTAGATAAAAAAGCGATGGGATGGACGCCATGGCATTATGAAGGAAAAAGAAAAGTGGTTAAAAAAGTGCAAGTGCATAAGGTAAACAATGAAATGTATAAATGGACTGCTGAATTATTTTTTCCTATTTCACTATTTGGTCCTTTACAAAATACGGAGTTGAAAAAAGGGGTTTGTTGGAATGCTAATTTTTATAGATTAGATTATGACGCAGGTAAAATGATCAAGTTTGCATGGTCGCCTGTGAATGCAAGCTTTCATGAGTATGATAAATATGGGGTAATACAATTTAACTAAGTAGCCACTTGCAACTTACATAGCCCGTGTATTTTATTTCCTTGCTATTTTTTAAAATGTAATTTCATGGCTCTGTTTTTATAAATGAATAAGCCCCGCCCCGATAAATCGGGGCGGGGCTTATTGTAAGTAGTATATAATGAACTAATCCTTTGGTTCTTTCTTATGCCAATAGGAAGCAAGTATGGATCCTGTAATATTCATAAAAGGTCCAAACACGGCCGCAGCCAATCCCATGGTAGCAGCTTTTCCTAATTTTTCTGCAAGTCCTGATGCCAATCCGCCATTTTGCATACCCACTTCAATAGCGACAGTGCGACAGTCTCTTTCAGGCATTTTAAATAATCGAGCACTCCAATACCCTAATAAATAGCCAAATGAATTATGAATTAAAACAATGATTATTAATAATGGTCCAATTTTTAATAAATTATCGCGGCCAGAAGCTGTAATGATGGTAATAATACATGCGATACCTATCATGGAAACAATTGGCATGGCATCATCCAGCCATTTTGATTTTCCTTTTAATAATTTATTGAAAATTAAACCAGCGCCAATTGGAATGATGATCATTTTATTAATATCCCACATCATTTTTAAAACATCAATTTCTACCAATGCACCTGCAAATAATTTCATTAGTAATGGTGTTACAAAAGGAGCTATTAATGTGGTGATTGAAGTAATTGTAATGGATAGTGCCAAGTTTGCTTTTGCTAAATAGGACATTACGTTTGAAGCAAGGCCACTTGGAGAGCACCCGATCAATATAATTCCTGCAGCTATTTCGGGAGGGAAATTTGATAAGCTTGCTAAAGTAAATCCTAAAGTAGGCATTATAGCAAATTGACTTACCACCCCAATAATTACCCCCTTTGGCGTTTTTACTACTGCGGCAAAGTCATTCATACTCATAGAAGTTCCCATGCCAAACATGATGATTTGAATGAGTGGTACAATGAGCCCGCCTAATTTAAATCCACCCCATACTCTAAAATATTCAGGGTGAAACATAGACAATGAAACTGCTGAAAATATTACCATCGTAAAACTTAGTCCCTGTAAATTTTCAGTTGCTTTAACACCTAAGCTTAAGGATAAAAATGCTAATGCTAATAGGAGTCCTAAATAATCATTTGAATGAATTAAATACAATACGCCTGCTAGGGCAAATAATAGTATGGATAAATAAAGGAATGGTTTGTAATTTTTCATGTTATTTTTTTTATTAAACTTACCAAGTTCTTTTTTCTAGAAACTTTTCAAGTGCTTCTTTGGTAATAATGGGTTCATTAGGGTGGGCACTTATCCAATTTAAAAAGGAAGTTTTAATTTCTTCTGTCCATTGGTTGTCAATTTGACCTGCATTGTATTTGCCTGATTTCAAAACATCTTTCGAAAAACGATCGCGTACCGAAATAAATTCTGAAGTAGCGACTACTTTTTCAGCCATATGTGCAGGTATAAATAAAACGCCTTCTCTTTCAGATAAAACCAAATCACCAGGCATCACAATAGCACCTCCAATTTTTATAGGCCCATTGAGTCCAATAAGAACCACTTCTTCCAAAAATGAGGGATGAAAGTCGCGTACATAGGCGTTAAATCCTTTTAGTTGCGATAATCCTGATAAATCTCGTGCAGCGCCATCAAAAATAACGCCATTGCCCGTTTTATTAAAGATAGATGCGCCTAAATTATCACCAATTAAAGTGCCTTGCGCTATTTTGCCAAATGCTTCAGCAACATAAACATCTCCTTTTTGTAAAATTTGAATTGGCCATGCATTGGTATTGCCAGTGCGACCTTCTTTTTTACCACGCTCTTTAATTAGTGCTTCAATATCTGGACGTGTAGGGCTGTACTTTGCAGTTACAGCTCGGCCAACCACAGGAACATTGTCATGCACTATTTTCCAATTTCCTTCAAACTGATTATTGTAACCTTCATTATGAAGTACTTGCCAAGCTTCTTCAATGCCAATTTTTTTTGCTCTCGCAATTAATTCATCACTTATTTTAGGGCGACCATCTTCAAATCTTTCTCCCTTCCAATTGGAGGTTAGATATTCTAATTCAGTTTTAGGAAATAATTGGGCTTGGGTAAAATAAAACGAGCCTGTCAATAATAATAGTAATCCTATTTTTTTCATAATCCCTTTTAATTTATTTAGCAGCGTTTTGTAATACTTCTTTTAATCGTTTAGCAACAAGTTTATCTTCTCCTTCTTGTAATGACCATGCAGTCATGCCAATATTATCCTTACCGCCAACGGATTCAATGGAAGGGTTTCCG
>CAJBLA010000311.1 GCA_903953815.1 uncultured Bacteroidota bacterium
CCCCGAAAAAAGTGAATTCGAGTACCAACTCGTTCCAAAATCCGGAAATTACAAAATTGAAAGCATTCAAAATGCCCATGCGCTTAGCTTTAGTCATAATTGGGTAAACATAGAAAATGAAGCTTTTTATGCCCAATATAGTGTGAACCCTAATGGCATCGCACAACCCTTTGACAACCATTTATTAGGCAATGAGGTCATTGCCGAAGTGAATAATGGCTCCTGTTTAACAGTGCAATTTATTAAAGACAATAAGGAAGTTTTAAAAGTGGTTCATGAAATATTGGCTAATGGATTTTTAAAAGTAACGCATTACGGCTTCAAAGAAAATGGCGATCCTTTTAAAAATATTGAAATATACCACAAACAATTAAGCGTGCTCCCCTATGCGTCTTCTGCAGGAAGTGTGGCTATAAGACCAACCAAGGAAGGGGTTATTAAACACAAAGCTTTATCTGCCATGGAGGATCAAACCAACATGCAGTTAAATCAAATTAAGGAACAAATTGAATTATTGGCAAGACAAGCACAGGAAATACGCAAACGTAAGGAGTTAAGCTTAATGATTTACGAAGCTAAAATAACTTTCAAACCACAAATAGGACAAGTATATCATGTGTATGAAAAAACGGACGGATCGCATGTGCTTTCATTGGTAGCCCCTAGTGAATGGGGCGGCGGCTCGGGCCCATTTGCTGGATTTATTGCAACGGTGAAATTATTAGCCGATCACACTTGGATTGAATGTTAATACCCATACTTCGCTAATATTGCATCTACCTTTTCTTCAATTGCAACATTTTTTTCAACTGGTGGCGCATGATGTTTTTTTATTGTCGCATCAAAAATTAAAGGGCCATTTGACCCCCAATGTTTTTGTTCGATAAAACTATCCACTCCTTCCATGTCATGCGAAGGATTTGTTCTTGTAAAACAAGCCCATAAAAAATTATTACTGTCTTCTGCCATCCAAGTTGGATTTTCAGTTAATATAAACATCACTACCCCTTGCTCATTTAATAAATTTGCACCCTGACCCTTTAACTTTTCTTGAAGCCCTTTTGTATTTATTAAAGCGGCATCTACAGCAATAATGCCAGGTAATACTAATTTTGCATTCACATTTAGTTGCTGAATTTCATTAGGCACACTGTTAGCCAAACTTCTTTTCACATCGCCATAAGCAGCAATCACTACTTTGGATCCAGCATTTAAATTTTCACCAGAATAATCCAAGGTATCCATGGTTGTTTTCGTGTAAAAATGAATATCGCTGGTTAAATCAATGCGTTCTAACAAAAATTTAAAATAAGCAGGGACTTCATGTGTACTTATTTGATTCGTATCATCCGCTGTTATAAAAACAAATTTCGCCAAGCTTAATTGTCCGGTACCTAAAATATGATTCGCAATAGTTAAAATTTCAGCGGGTTTTTTATTTTGCAAATACGGCGTATACCTTTCACTTCCAATGGCTAATAATAATGGATGTACACCAGCAGCATCTACCGCATGTACTTCTTTTAAACCAGGTATTTCATTGGATACAGCAGAACCTGTCATGCTATGTATTAATTGTCCAAAGCTGGTATCTTCTTGTGGAGGTCTACCAACAACCGTGAAAGCCCAGATTGCATTTTTTCGTGCATACACTTTATGCACTTTCATAACAGGAAAAGGATGCTGCAAACTATAATAGCCAAGATGATCCCCAAAAGGACCTTCGGGTTTATTTTCACCAGGGAACACTTCACCGGTAATTACAAAATCAGCATCTGTGCTAATACAAAATCCATCTTTATACGTATACCCAAATCTTTTGCCTGCCAATACACCTGCAAAATTCATCTCACTCATACCTTCAGGAAGTGGCATCACCGCTGCTACTGAATGCGCAGGCGGACCACCCACAAAGCAACTCACTTTTAAAGGCAATCCTTTTTTATTTGCTTTGGTTTGATGCACCCCAATACCACGATGTAATTGATAATGCAACCCAATTTCCTTATTTAAAATATAATCATTCCCATTTAATTGAATTCGGTACATGCCTAAATTCGAATGTCCGATGCCTGGTTTATCCGCATCTTCTGTATACACTTGTGGTAGTGTAACAAATGCACCCCCATCCATTGGCCAATGATGTATTAATGGAAGATCGCTAATATTTATTTCCTCAAATAAAACCGGTTTTGAAATTGGATTTTTTTTGGGCAACGCATTCAACGCCGCGGGTAAAGCTGCCAATGATTTTAATGGATTTTTTATAGCCGCGGTGGGATCAATTTTAATATCTATCAATTGCTTTACTTTAGGAAGCGTATCCCTAAAAATAAATTGACTTCGCTCAAGCGTTCCAAAAATATTACTCGCAGCCCGAAACTTGGATCCTTTTACATTTTCGAATAAAATGGCTGGCCCTTTTTGCTCAAAAACACGCAAATGTATTGCGGCCATCTCCAAATTAGGATCCACCTGTTCTTTTATGCGCAAAAGCTGTCCAGTTCGCTCCAAATCAAGTAAACATGCCTCTAAACTAGAATAAGCCATTCTCTTTTAATTGAGTTACAAAAATAACTTAAATTCGCTCATGACTCGTTTAAGTGTGAATATAAATAAGATCGCCACTTTAAGAAATAGTCGTGGCGGCGATAATCCAAATTTGGTACAAGTGGCCAAGGATTGTGAACGATTTGGTGCAGAAGGCATCACGGTTCATCCCAGACCCGATGAAAGGCATATTCGTTACCAAGATGTGCAAGATTTAAGCAAAATTATTACTACAGAGTTCAACATTGAGGGCAATCCAAAGGAAGATAAATTTGTAGCATTAGTATTAGCCGTTAAACCAGCACAAGTAACCTTAGTTCCTGACGCCCTTGGACAACTAACCAGTGACCATGGCTGGGATACTATTAGCGAGCAAGCCTATTTAAAAAATGTGATCGCAAAATTTAAAACTGCAGGAATTCGTGTTTCTATATTTGTTGATCCCGATGAAAAAATGGTCCAAGCGGCTGCCACTACAGGAACAGATCGTATTGAACTATATACTGAAATGTATGCGAAGCAATTTGCAAAAGATAATAAAGAAGCAGCCATTGCACCTTATATTGTAGCGGC
>CAJBLA010000312.1 GCA_903953815.1 uncultured Bacteroidota bacterium
CAAACCTACCACTCCGATACTTTTAGTTGAACAAATAGATTATCCATTTGCGCGTTTTGTTTCAACTATGGATGAAAAAATTAAATTAGTCAACCAGCATTTTAATAAAGCCTATACCACTTTTAAAAAAGACGGAGATAAAAATATTTACTACTTACCATCGAAAGGTATTATAGGAGAGGATGGAGAAGGTACCGTGGATGGTGTTCATTTAACGGATCTTGGATTTTATCGAATGGCAAACGCCATTAAAAAAAAGCTACAAACTATTTTAAAATAATTTGTAGCGATAGTAATTTTTGTAACGCACTTTAATCAATTTAGCTAAGATTTTTTGCTAAATAAAAAAAGCGTTAGCAAAAGCAATTCATTAGCCAATGTTATGGGGAATTATTTTATTAATTCAGCTGCTGCAATATTTGCTTCTGGATTTTTTAAAAATTCCGCTTTGCATTCAGTAGCGCAAAATCCGATCACTTTATTTTTATAGTGTGCCGTATCGCTTACGCCTGCCGTAACTGGCATTCCGCAAGTAGGATCTTTTTTGTTGTCCAATATTTTAACGTCATAGGTTTTTTCAATTGCTGTATCTGTAGCCATATTAGCAGTTGTTTCACTAGTATTGGCACTATTTGCTGTATCATTCATTGGGTTGCCACAAGCGATTAAAAACATAGTTACACAAATGAACAAAGTAATGATTGGTTTTCTCATAATGGTTGTATTAGATTTCTATTTGCACAAAATTACACCTCAAAAGCCTTAGTTGGAAACTAACAGGTATTCTTTTACCAGCTAATCTTTCTATTAATGGGGCAAATACCAAGTTTTTAAGTCAAAAGGGGTCTATTTATCTAATTATTTTATATTTTTACACCTCATTCCTTAAACAAGGATCTTATTAAATGAAACAGGCGAACCAACATAACCTTATTACAAGTGCCATTAATGCACCTGTTCCTGTTTTGAACAGAATTAGGACAATTAACTTTCCAAGATTGGATAAGTTTTTTTTCCGACGTGGATTCTGATAGGACGAGCAATTGGCAGTTGCCCCTATCAGTGGAAAAATCCCCGACATATTCATTTCTACAGCCAAATCTGTTCATTCATTTAAATTAATTTACATCATTGGAACCTAACATTATAGTTCGAATAGCCGATAGTGGGGATACTGTGTATGCTACAAACATCACCGACGAAATGGCATCTTCAGCTAAAGCACGTGGCACAGGTATTGCCAAAAGAAGCCCGGAATATGTATCCCAAAAAATTCAGGAAGGTAAAGCGGTCATCGCGGTTACGGCTACTGGAGAATGGGTGGGTTTTTGTTATATTGAAGCCTGGCAACATGGACAATTTGTAGCGAATAGTGGTTTAATTGTTGCCCCTGCGTATCGAAAAACTGGGATTGCGAAAAAAATTAAACATACTATTTTTCAACTTTCTAGAGACAAGTATCCAAATTCAAAACTTTTTGGATTAACGACTGGTTTAGCAGTGATGAAAATAAATAGCGAATTGGGGTATGAGCCAGTTACGTATAGCGAATTAACAGATGATGAAGAATTTTGGGCAGGCTGTAAAAGCTGCGTTAATTATGATATTTTAATGAGTAAGGATCGAAAAAATTGTATGTGTACCGCCATGTTATATGAGCCTAAACAGGATACAAACCAACAAGAAGCGGTTGTGGAAATTTCGGATAAAAATGAAGATGCTAATTTATTTACTAAAATCAATAACAGTAAATTCATAAGCTGGCTTAGAA